>NZ_JCAJRU010000005.1:0-51274 GCF_059447605.1 Paenibacillus sp. N119s
GGCTTTGAAAAAATCCCGAATTCGCCGCTGAGAAACAAGGTCCAGTCCAATAGTCGGCTCATCCAGTAAAATGACCCGTGGGCGATGCAGCAGCGCGGCGATCAGTTCCATTTTCATACGCTCGCCGAGCGATAGCCGCCGAACCTGCACATGAAGCTGCTCCTCCACCCCAAGCAGCGTGACCAGCTCATCCAGCGCCTCTTTATAACGGTTATTATCGATTTCGTAAATCAGCTTGTTCAGCTCGAACGACTCGCTTGCGGGCAAATCCCACCAGAGCTGGTTTTTCTGTCCCATCACGATGGAAAACTGACGTTTAAACTCCTTTTGTCGCTTCCACGGGGTAAAGCCGAGTACCGATGCCTCCCCGTCCGTGGGATGGAGAATACCGGACAGCATTTTGAGCGTCGTTGTTTTACCCGCCCCGTTGGGACCAAGAAATCCGACGATTTCTCCTTCCTCAATGCTAAAGCTAACGTTTTGCACAGCCTTCTTGGTCAGCTGTTCACGCTTAAACAAATTTTGCAACGATTTGCGCACGCCCGGCTCTTTTTTGTAGTACGTAAACGTTTTCGACAATTGGTTTAATGTAATGGACGGCAATGAATTCCCCTCCTCTTTCCTCTGTGCATGATACCTGGATGAACATGCCTGATCTAGCCAAAATGCTTGGACTACTCGGATGCTTGCTCTGCCAAAATCATCAGTTCCTCCAGCATCTCCCGCTGTCTTTCAATTAAATGCAGAGCCCGTTCTGTAATCTCTGGCATCCGATGCTTGCGCAATTGGAGTCCTGTTTTGTAAATATGCAGATTAAGCTTGTGCCAATCCGCGTATAACGCCTGTGCCAATTCAATGACATGCTGTGCTTGCGGCCCCAGCGTAGCTTGATGCAGCCGGCAATAATCAGCTGTATAATCCGTTAAATGAAGAGCGCTGCCCAATCGCAGATTGTAATAGATTTCATGGCAGTACGTCCGAAACTCCTGATCCTCCATGTCTTCCAACAGATGGAAGTCACCGACAAATGCCCGGTAACCGGCATCTCCCCGCTTGACATGCTGGTCTGTTGCAACCTTTTCACCCGTCACATACTGACGAATATGGTATGCACACGCAACATGCAGCTCCCTTGGCGACAGCGGGACAGGCTGCTCCACCAGCCATGCATACTCAATAATGCCCTGCATGAGGTCGTCGAGCCGTGCTGAGCCCACATAAGTCATCGCATGTCCCGAGGAATCAAGCAGGAAACTATCATTTACCTGTGCCGTCCGTTCTTGCAAGTCCAATCCGCACAACTCAATCACATGGCCCCTTGGGTAATTTTTCACATATACATCGTGATAGGTCAACGCGGTGCTCGACGTATGCAGCATCGTACCATAACCGGATGTGAGCACCCGCAGCAGGTCAGTCTCATTGCTGACTCCTTCGACCCACGGTTCTACCCGAATAACCGGTCCGCCACTCGCGGCCATTTCTTGAAGCTGCTCCGGATATTTCTCCGGTCCGAAGCGCTTCAAATTGCCACCATACTCCGCGCACATACTCCCACACAGCATGAACAGCTCGGCTTCGGCCATGTTCACCCCATACCTCTGCAATGAAGTACGCAGGGAAGAATATACACAATGCTTCCCTGGGAGAGCATTTGCGATTTCTTCTGCACCATGGTCAACTATGGATTCATGCCGAGTCCCCATATCGGATTGCAGCATAGTTCTTGTCTGTTCGGCGCCCTTATGCATATTTGCCCAGCAGACGTTCAATGCCTTGCAGTGTAGACAGATGCTCTAGCACCAAATCGTCGTCCTCCATCGTAATATCAAGCTCATTTTCCAATTCCACAATTAATTCAACAGCGGATAAGGAATTCAGCCCCAAGGTTCGCAGATCCTGATCCGGAGTCAACTGTTCCAGCTCGCCGGGAGCCAGCTTCAAAACCTTTTCCAGCAAAGGCACTACATGGTATACATCTGTCTTCATTCTCAATTCCCTCCCATTTATGAACATCCTAATCCAGCAATGATACCTTCCAATTTGTGCGCATAAGCATCTGCTTCCTGCCAACTGTCTGCCAAAATAAGTGTGAAAATCCGGTTCACATAGCCCCGCTTTACAGGAATGCCTGACAAGGTACCCGCTGTATAAACAAACACTCCTTCAGGCCGTTCGGGTGTATAGAGCAAGCCTTCCTCCGCCAGCAGCCCGCACAAACGGCTGTAGGTTAGAGGTGTCGCGGTCACGTTGCGGTAATAGCGAGACAAGGTTTTATGCTGCTCGCCCAGCACAGAGGACAAGAATGAGATGTAAGTAGACAGAGTAAATCTACCATTAATCTCGATTACCGGAACCAGCAAACCATCTTCATCAACAAAACCGTCAATGGAGGCCATTCCCGTATACCCGATGGAATAGAGATATGTTCCCAACTGATAGGCACATCGTCTGACCTCTTCCTCCAGCGTCTCGCCAATGTCAGCAGGAACCTGGGAGCCGATATATACTGTACCGTCTACGTTTTGCCTTTTCAGCGAAAACATCGTCACACCACCGCCCTCGTCAATACAGAGCTGGTAGTTCAGATCCATTTGCTTATTGTGCCAGCGCTCCACCAGCCAGCCGCCAGAAGACGATGACGAACCGCCGAAGCGTCTCATCACACTCAGCAGCGTGTCCAGCTTGGACAGCTCGTCCAGCATATACATGCCTTGTCCCGAGGCACCATGCGGCTGCTTGATAATCAGCTTCACAGGCCCGTCCGATAAGCCAGCCAGTCTCTCACATTCTCTGCGAATTGCCGCTTCGTCTGCACATACAGCGCCTTCGCTGACAGCAAAACCAAGCTTTTGTGCGGTCAAACGACTAAATATTTTATCATTCACCTGGGCACAGACCGCAGATGGAGCACCGATCAGCTCCAGCCCGCAACGTTCCGCAATCGCTTCCTCCTGCGGTGTGACCGCATAGGGAACGAGCCATGCTTTGGCACCGCGGCTGCTATGACCTGCATCCGCAACCGTGCGCAGTCGTGCCAAAAGCGCGTCATCCGCCAGCACCAGCTCTGATATCGGCGTTAGCGGGTCCGAGGGCTCTGGCACCTCAATGCGCGGCAGGCTGAAGCCTAACCGCTGAAGCATGTCCAGAAATGCCTCATCCGGCTGTTCACGGAGTATAATGACATCCTGACTTCGACAGAGCAGGAGATTCATTTCCTCCATCCGGTTTACGACCTGCTGTTCATCCCGGTCTACCATGCCCCCCTTGCGGGGGGATGGATGCCATACTTGCTCTGCGCCAATATTAAACAGCCAAATCAGGACACCATGATCCCGTTCATGAGCAAGTGCTTCTACAAGGTTAATCGTTTTAGTCGTCACGTCTTGTCCTCATCCCTCTCTCTTCCATCCAATAGCAAACAACTTCCATAAGAGATTCATAGGAAACTAAATGTATTTCAGAGAGCCTGCTCCGTGCAGATACAGTACACTGCATTTGGAGCACACCGGCGTCAATCCTTCATGGTTAATCGTTTGCCGGGTTTTCTCGTACGCATCCGAATTCCATATCTCTTTCAGACTGTGCTCGCGCAAACTTCCAATCGTGAATTCACTGAAAAATTTGCAGGGCATGACCTTTCCGTCTGGTAAAATATCTGTTCTGGAGGTGAGCGCCAAGCAATGATTGGAACAACGGCTGACCATTTCCTCGCCATGTATAAATTTATCAATTTCCTCATAATCCAAGCCGGGCTGATAACGCACGCGAATGTTCCATACCCGCTCATTAATCCGCTGTAATTCCTGCATCAGAGGGTCAATGTTCGCCGGGTTGATCTTATATTTGAAAGCATGCCAGCTACTAATATTATTTTCTTCAAGTTGTCGGAGCCAAGAGAAGTTGCGTGTAAAATATTCATCCATTTTTAAGGAGGTTTCTTTGGAAATGTACCAGGGGAACGTCAGCAGCACCAGATCCAGCCTCTTGTCCTCCAGCATTTGCAGAAATTCGTACATCCGTCCGATCATGTTATCGTTAATGACCGCATGGACAGTTACCCGTCCCTTGTACAATCCCTGATCGCGAAGTTCAATCAGCTTATCCATCTGCCGCATTGTTTTTTGAAAGGTGCCTTTACCGCGTATTAAATCGTGTTCTCTTTCAAAGCCTTCAATCGCTATTAGCAATTCCAGATTTTCGGACAAGTCCAAAATCCGGTCCAAATATTTATCAATGAGTAGTCCATTTGTACAAAAGGTCATTTCACGCCGATCTTCCGCCAGCACGTCCAAAATTTCATCAAAGCGCCGGTGAAACATCGGTTCGCCGCCCCACATGTACAGCCGGGACTTCACTTCCTTTGTTTCGCTCAAAATCTGCCGGAGCATGTCCGGAGCAAGATCCATATTCTGTTCTTCTTTATCCATCTGGTGATGATAGCCTTCCTCGTTCCATTCAAAGCAGTGCGTACATCTTAAGTTGCAACGGTTAGTCAGCTTAATACCGATCGTTTGGGGCATGTCCGTTTTAAAAGCCGGATCCTGTGTTGCGTTACGATAAGACACGGAAGCGTTTTTCAAGTTACGCTTGATGAGCTTGAAAGCCTTCTCATCAATCAGCACATTGCTTTTGGGCTGCATGCTAACACCTCGTTTAATGGATTTTCAGGCAAACTCTACCTTGCGTTCAGACTGTCTCCATACCTTCCGGGTGCGGCACTTGCTCCGCATTGTTAATTCTTTGAATGTAACTGCAAAACGCATCTACTGAACAGAGATGTTCCAACTCAAAGGAATCAAAATCAATCTCTACATCAAATGCATCCTCCACTTGCAGCATAAAATGAACCAATTGCAATGAATCCAGTCCTGCATCATGAATAATGTCCGAACGTCCATTCAGCTTGGCGACCAATTCAGGATCTTCCTTGACCGCGCTGATCATTTCAATCACTTGGCTTTGCATAGCAAACTCCTCCTTGTGAATGAGGTCCTATCCTTCCGTCCAACGATGCCCTCTGAAAAGCTCCTAGAAAAATTCCTTGATTGGAACTATATTCAATTATACTCCTTCCTTGAAGAGACAAGTCAATAGGTTGTTTTGTAAGTAAAAATCGTAATTTGTAAATTAATGTGTGTTAAATTCTACAAATTTCTCTACATTTTTTATCCACTATTCTGTTGAAGCTGAACTTGAAAGTTAAATCTTGCTTCCCCCTCTTGTATGAAGAGTGTAATTATTTTACAATATATTCGAAAATATTTTTCTTTATTTCATTGAATTTAATGATACTTTTTTTCAAACAAGTATTATATAGCTAAAGGAGCACAGCTCATGTCCCCTATCCTTCACACCTTATCCCAAAGACTGGAGCAGTTGCCCGTACAAGAGCGTAAACTGGCGGAATCTATCCTGAAAGCCCCGGAGGATGTGCTGCATCTGGGTATTCGGGAGTTGTCAGAGCGTTGTGGTGTGAGTGCCGCAACTGCTACACGGTTTTGCAAGTCACTACATTTTAAAGGGTATCCTGATTTCAAAATGAAGCTGGCCGCCGAGTTGTCCCATGCCAACCATACAGGTGAAGAATCCTATCAGGACATTGTGGCTGGAAATTCACTTTCACGTATCGTGCAGGCCATTCAAGCAAATCATACAGCTTCCATTGCAGACACAACCCGGCTGCTGGATTTCGACAAACTGGAACAGGCCATTGCATGGCTGTCAGCTACAAACCGTATAGATCTCTATGGGATGGCGACATCCTCGATTGTGGCGCAGGATTTTTACCAGAAGCTAATCCGTATTGGCAAGAACAGTACTGCCTTCGCGGATTCTCACATGCAGATTACCTCTGCCTCCTCGCTTGGAGCGGAGGATGTGGCCTTTGCCGTCTCTTATTCAGGGGAAACCCAGGAGACAATCGCTGCTCTACGTTGTGCAAAAGAACAGGGTGCCAAAACATTATCCCTGACCTCCTTCGGAAACAATACGCTGGCAAGTCTTGCGGATATTGCGCTATTTTCCTCCTCATTGGAGGAAGGAATGCGCCGTGGAGACATGGCCTCCCGCATTGCCCAGCTTCATATGATCGATATCCTGTTTACAGGTATGGTGAGCGCAAATTTTGACAAATATATTCCGAGACTAGAAGGTTCATATCAACAAGTGAGTAAGCTCAAAAAACAACCAGGGGGGCACTAAAGATGAACGTACGCATTTTGAACAGCCGTGAAGACCTGAACGCTACTGCTGCCACTGTGATCGCCAGCTTGTTACTGTCCAAACCACAAGCTATGCTAGGCTTGGCCACCGGGAGTACGCCCATTGGCATTTACCGACATCTTGCAGATATGTACCGCAGGGGACAGGTGAGCTTTGCACGCGCCTATTCTGTGAATCTTGATGAATACGTGGGTCTCTCCCCAGAACATCCACAGAGCTATCGGAGTTTTATGAATGAGCATTTATTTCAGCATATCGACATCCCCATCTCTCATACACGTGTCCCTGACGGGAATGCCCTAGATCTCACAGCAGAATGTGTAGCGCACGAGCAGGCCATTCTAGATCATGGACCTGTGGATCTCCAATTGCTTGGCATTGGTCATAACGGCCATATCGGCTTTAACGAACCCGGTCACAGCTTGACGGGAGCTACACATGTTGTAGATTTGAAAGAAAGAACGCGCTCAGCCAATGCCCGATTTTTTGGCGATATAGATACAGTGCCCAGACAAGCAGTGACAATGGGAGTTGGCACCATTCTTAAAGCCAAACAAATTATACTGGTGGCCTTTGGCGCAGAGAAGGCCGACATTTTGAAGCAGGCTTTAACTGGACCTGTCACAACGGAGTGTCCGGCTTCCCTGCTGCAATGTCACCCCAACGTGCTTATTTTATTGGATCAGGAAGCAGGAGGATGGCTTAAATGAATTCAGATGAGTTGAATGGTAACTTACCGCAGCTGTTGTATGGTCAAGTCGTCATTGGGAATGATCTTATTCCCAACGGAGTTGTCATCATTGAGGGGCAATCCATTGTATACGCTGGTTCAGAGGAGAATGTACCCGTGAATTGGACCTCAGTGGTCTTAGGCCATCCGGAAGAAGGTGCCACACAAGCGGCGAATATTGTTCGCCACGAGGGAGGGTACCTGTTGCCAGGCTTTATTGATATTCATGTTCACGGCGGTAACGGCGAGGACTTTATGGACTCTGATTCGAGGGTGCTGGATACCATCACCTCCTTTCACAGTTCGCAAGGAACGACGGCTATGCTGGCTACCACGATGACTGCGCCGAAGGAACAAATTGACCAGGTATTAAGAGAAGTTCACGCCTATATGGCACTTCCCATGCCGCATGCGCAATTGGAGGGTGTGCATCTGGAAGGGCCATTCATCAGCCCAAACTGGGCAGGAGCACAAAACCCGGAACATATCGTGCCTCCAAGCCTCGCTTGGGTAGCAGAATGGGAACAGCGCTATCCGGGCCTTGTTCGCCAGGTCACACTTGCGCCTGAACAAAAAGGTGCCCTTGAACTCATCCCATGGCTGCGTAGTCACGGCATTACCGCGGCTCTCGGTCATACGGATGCTACGTATGAAGAGGTAGAACAGGCAGCGGCGGCAGGCTTAAACCATGCCGTGCATACCTTTAACGCCATGACTCCGCTGCATCACCGCAAACCGGGAGCCGTAGGAGCCGTACTCACTGATTCGCGTATTGAGGCTGAAATCATCGCAGACGGCATCCATGTGCATCCTGCCGCCATTTCCCTGCTTGCCAAATTAAAGCAGGATCATAATCTTATCCTCATCACCGATGCCATGTCGGCCACTGGACTGGAAGATGGTCACTATACACTCGGCGATCTGCCAGTGATCGTACAGGACGGTGTCGCACGACTGGAAGATGGCGTTACTTTGGCAGGAAGCACACTAACGATGATTGAAGGCTTCCGCTATCTGGTTCAACAGGTAGGCTTGAGTATTCCCGAGGCATCACAAGTGGCCAGCCTGAATCCGGCTCGATCCCTGAACATAGCTGATCGAACAGGTTCACTTGAAGCAGGTAAACAAGCAGACATCTTGTTGCTGGATGCCGACTTAAATTTGCAAGGTGTGTGGATAAAAGGAATACGCAAATAATGCAGTCATGGTGATATCATTCCCCAAAACCAAAGAGCTATCCTTCAGCATATTCGCTGAGATGGATAGCTCTTTCTTTGGCATTGCATAAAGTTTGAAATTAACGATGATTCATCGGTGCAGACGTATGATTTTGTGGACGTGTTGGTGTATTTAGCGTTGGATGATTCGTACCCGCCGCATGGGTAGGGAATACGCGTTCAAGGACATCCACCAATTGGTTGCTCAATCCTCTAACTGGGTGACCATTTTGCACATTGCGTGATAAGTCGGTGGTGTGCTTGATAAATTCAGGGTTTGCTGAAACATATACCTGTTCAATCGACGGTGCAAATTGCTTAACCTTGTTAGCAATTCTACTTTTTACATCTTCGGTCAATGCGCTAGGCTCATATGCAGTTCTTGCACCTTCCACTGTGGTGCCATCTGTACGGGTGCCATCCGTACGAGCACCATCCGTGCGGGTGCCATCGGCCAAACCGCGAATCATACCGTACGAGCCTGTACCCATTGTACCGTACAAACCGTCATCACGACGCGCAGGTGTTCCCGTTCCGGTAAGTCCATTGTCTGTCATTCCAGGCGTTGTAGTACCCGTTGTACGGTCTCCTCTAGTGCCAGTGACGCCATTCACACTCGGTACATTCCCGTTACGCCCAATATTAGTACTTGGAGTACCGTTATGGCCCGGTGTACCGACACCTGTGCCATTGCCTTGGTCTTTAAGGGAGACGGCTACATATGCATGACGTTCACCGACCAGTACTGTCGCAGACTTTACATCCGGCATCTCGGATATACGTTTGGACAAGTTGCGATCGACTTGCAGGTTACGGACAGGATGTCCAGTTCTGTTGGCATTTTCATTCAATGGCACTCCATTTATGCCATTGGATTTCACCCCATAACGATTCACACCATCCATGCGGTTTACACCATCCAAACGGTTCATACCATCTAAACGGTTTACCCCGTCTAAACCATAACGATTCACACCGTCCAAATGGTGCGTGCTTTGCGTGTTATAGCGAGTAGCGTTCGTGCGGACGTTATGATTGGCAGTCCCACATCCTGTCAATGTAGCCATGCTGGCAAGTAAAGCAGCAGAAATCGTCAAACTGATGACCTTCTTAGTTCCTGGCATGAACTCATCCTCCATACATATATAATGTGTGACGAGGTTAGCATGCGCCATCAATCTTAGGGATATCCTGACTAAAAAATGACTGAAAAAATAAAATTTTAATGTAAATATGAAATTCAATTGATGATTTACCACAAGATGGCATGTATAATAAGTTCGAAATACTTTATTTTACAATAAGGAGGATTTACAGTTTGAAGAAGCTCACTGTTTTTATGCTCATTTTTTTGTTGTCCGTCACTCTTGTTCCCGTCGGTGCTTTTGCAGGCTCCACTACACCTGAAGCCCCGAAAGATCCCGCTGGAAGCTGGTTCGAAGGTCCGCCCCCTACTCATGTTGATCCTGCCAAGCCCGCCTTATTGTTTGTACATGGCTTGAACAGTAGCGCTGAAGTGTGGACCAAGAATAATAACGATATGCTTCAGCGCGCACGTGATGCCGGATACCAGACGGCAACCATTAATCTGTACGACGCGAATGGCACATCCCAGGATATGTGGGAAAATGGCAAGCTTTTAGCCGACAAAATCAAAGTCATTAGTAATCATTTTGGAAAAAAACTCATCATCATCGCCCACAGCAAAGGTGGAGTGGATACTCAAACCGCTCTCGTATACAACGGAGCAGCCCCTTACGTACAACGTGTCATTACCCTCAGCAGTCCTCATCATGGCTCCCAACTCGCAGATCTCGCCTACAGCAGCTGGGCCGGATGGCTGGCAGATATCGTCGGCTCACAGAATCCCGGCACCTCTACATTACAAACATCTTATATGAAATATTTCCGAACCAAGACCGATGCACTCAGCAATGCAACTACAATTCCGTTCTTCACATTTGCTGGTGATAACTGGTCTGGCGGCACCGCCTCTTACATAATGGGTGGACTTTACCTCTCCACCTTTGGCAAAAATGATGGAGTGGTCATAGTCGACAATGCTAAACTTCCCGGCGGACGTGTAGTTAAAGTCGGTTCCTGGGATCATGCCAAGGTTCGTACCGGCTCTTACGTCTTCTCCCTGATCCTACCTTACCTCCAAGCGAACACTCCAGCATTAAATCAGGAAACTGAGGCCTTTTCAGCAGCATCTTCCCTGACTGCTTCTGCTGTACAAGCCACTTATAGTGAGATCGATAATTCATATTTTATCCGAGGCGGCGATTATGATGAAAAAGCCTCCGAAACGCTCACGGTTGAAAATGGTGTCCAATCCATTGATCTGGACTGGATCAGCGATAAGCGTGTAAGTAAACTCGAATTGACCAAACCTGACGGAACTATCGAATTGCTTAATGTGAAAGCAGGTCGTGATGAAGAAATCTTTGCCGGTGCTTGGCATCATAGTGCAGTAATGTTCAATCCTCAACCAGGTATCTATAAGCTGAACGCCGTAATTGCTGATCGTGGTGCGTATCTTCTGATTGCACGCTATCATGCCGTTCAAGTACCTGAACTCAAATACAATTTAAATGCAGTGGGCCCGAAACTAAATATGAAATCCCAGGATTCCTCGGCCAGCGTCACACAAGTTACTTACCAAGTTCAATACTATGGTGATCCACAACAAGGAGTCACTACAGCGTCCAAGGGCCTGACATTGCAACAGAAAACTGTTAACCCTACTGGGCAAATTGAGCTTTCCAAAGTGGACAAGCCTGGCATTTATTCTGTAACTTATGAAATTAACGGTACCACAGCAGCAGGATATCCATACCGCCGTACAGCCGTTCAATCTATTTATATTGATGCAGACGGCAACAAGTATGTCGACTAAATAAACCTACAACCTCAACAGCCTGCATACCCCCATCATATTACGGGCGTTTGCAGGCCTATTTACTATTCCCATCATTATTAATAGAGTCAACTTTTCGCAAGCCCTGCTATCACTCATACACATCATTCATACACTTATGCCCTCCGTTACATCAGTTAAAATTACTGAATAAGGATAGACAAGGCTATTTCCAAAGTCCACTTTTTCTCTAGATCTCTGTCTTTAGCTCTTGCCGTAGCTCCTCAATAAAATCAACTACGATACTTTGAACAGCATCTTCACGGGACATACGTATATACCGGCTCGTCTTCTGAATGTCTTCCTCGAACAAATAAAGTATCCTGCTCATGGCCTCCTGATCCCCACTTTGTGCTAATTTGAGCCATTGGACGAACTCAGCATCCGAAATAACTCTTTGAGCATTTTCTTTTTCCATTTATTCACCGCCTGTTGGGATAGCTTTAACTCTTTTGCAATCTGTGCTTCGGTTTTGTCTAGTATGTAAAGGTCAAAGATGATCATTTTTCCGATCTCAGAAGATAGAGAGTTGATAAGCTGTAGTGTGTACATATTAGAGTTTGCAGATTCTGTAAAAGATGGAGCGCTGATAGCTTCGTTTTTTTCCATTACAAATTCATGGTTGGTTTGTACCCGAGCACGATACTGGATTCTCCAGGCAATGCGATACAACTTCTTACGGTATTGTTCTACCAATGTTAGCTGAGATTTTTCCAATATAAATCACCCTTTCTCTTTGGATTTGACTTTTCTAAATCCTCATACTATAGGGTAATTTGTAATCCAATTTAACAACCAAAACAGAACACTTGTTCTTATTTATTATACTATTTTTACAATCAGTTGTATATGGTCCTTTTAATTTACCTTCCTTTATATATGGCTAAAAAGGAGGGAAATAGATTGCACATGGATGACGCTCTTTCTCTGGTTACGAACGTAGGCTTTCCGGCTGGACTTTGTTTTATTTTATTGCGGCACATTCTGCACACGATGGAGGAAAAGTTGGATAAGCTGGATCTCTCACTTCATGAGCTGATTCGGGTTATCCAGGATTTAAACGATCATAACAGCCCTTCTTCCAAAAGCAGCAAGCCTGATGAATAACGAATACAAAGAAGCTCCACGCGACGATTATTCGCCGTTGGAGCCTCTTTGTTCAGCTATTATAAATGTAATGATTATTTGCTAGCCTTAGCCTGGTCATGGCCACTCTGTTCTGCATGATTCACATCAGATGCTGCCAGACCATAAGCCCAATTGCTTTGTGGCGGCACTACCCATACCGTATTTGGATCATCGGTAAGTGTCCAGCCCTGATAGACCTGCTGGGAGTCATCCTTACCCAGCGATACGCTCAGCGTAAAGCGGTGAACAGGCTTGTTCAGCTCGGAGGCTTTGCGCAAGGCTTGATTGCTGGCGAGGTTTTTGATTTGCTGTGAGAGGGAAGTCGCCGTGTCACCAGCTACTGCCTTGCCGTTAAGCGTCCAAGATGAGGAAGCAGTGTCCCCAGTCCCACTGTTACCGGAGGATCGGAGCATCCATGAGGCTTTCTGGCCTTCCCACTCTATTCCGCTCAGCTTGGTATCGTCCCAATCAAACGGCGTTGTATCTGTAAAATCATCAACACCCAGCAGCAAACCCGAAAGTGTATCTATGGGTACGGAAGCTATCTCCTTTTGGTCTGATAGTACATAGACAGCATCTCCGGAAGGCAGCGCTTCACCGAAGGCAAAAGTGCGAACATCACCATTTTTCGTCTTAATTTCAATCTGGTCATGGGTAGCGCTAATTCCATATTTGGCTACGTCTATGGGAGACGATTTCACCACTTCACCCAGCTTTACATTTTGAATCGCGCTTAACCAATTGTCTATTGTATATTGATTTAACGGGTAAGCTCGTGGCTTAGTCATGCTCCATTTGCCATCACGTTGATTAAGCTCCACCGACTTACCGTCCTTTCCAGTGATTGCAAAAGACGTAATATCTCCTTGTGTAAGCTGAACGAGCTGACGAGCCACCGGGGTTTGTTCACGAAAGAAGTTTTGACTCTTAGCATAGATTATACCCGCTCCCAATACGACTAGCAGCAGCACTGTGGGTATCCATTTTCTCATGCACTTCTTCGCCTCCACCATAATAAAATTCCGATCACCGCAAACAGCAGCGGCAATCCGATGACTGATATGGCTAATACCGTTTTCGCTTGAGCAGCAGTCAAATAAGCTACCTTAAAATCCTGCTCCTGACGAGGCCGAATAGTGAGTCCATCCGAGTGTCCCTGTACATAATTCAGACTATTCAGCACAAAGTCTCGATTCCCTCCGGTGCTGATCTCAGTATCGCTTAGGAGAGCTGACGTTCCGAGAATAACTGCTTTGGGCTTGCCGTCTTTTCCTTCTACCGCGTAGCCGAGATCAAGCGGTCCCTGTGGATCGTTGGCATCTTTCTGCGTTTCGTTGTTCAACAGTCCCTGAATATTCGTTTCACCATAACTGGCTGCAGAAGATTTCAGCAATAGCGTCGTCTTCCAATTCTTCTGCTCTTCTGCCTGCAAAGCAATAGACAGCGAAAGAACAGGATACAGATTAGAGGCCGCTAATTTATCGGTAATCGCATGACTGCCAAAGGTAGGAACCGTCCATAGAGGACCCAGCGTATTCGTCTGTTCCTGATCCACCACAATAGCATGAGTATCTTTCACCCCATAATCAGCCGCTAATGCGTCAAGGTTTTTCCAGCTGGTTCCCATGTTCGGGTGAAATCCTAACGCCATAAAAAGCTTTCCACCATCATTTAGATACGTACGAATACTTTTCAGTTCCGTTGCACTAATATCCCGCTCTGGACCGACAATAGCCAGTACAGACGCATCTTTGGGTACACTACCCGCTCGATTGAGCTGAACTTCCTCTGTTTTCACATTATCTTGCGCCAACGAGCTGCTTAATCCGGTCATTTGGGACAAAGGAATTTCCTCATGTCCTGTCAGAAAAATCACTTTTCCTTGACGTGTAGACGATAATGCCAACAGTCCACTAGTCAGCTTTCCTTCCCCGGTAAATTGGTACGCTCCTTCACTACTCCCCTGGGCTTGCGTAAAAAGACTTCCAATATCTATAACCCGCTTCTTCTCTCCCTGCACCAGCACGATGGAGGCCTCAGTAACACCATACTGCTTGGCCATTATCGGCTCCTGATTCAAATCATATTGCTCGACTTTGAGCTTGCTGTTACGCTTGGCATATTCATGCAGCATATCCGTAACATCCCGGTTCAGCTTCTGATTCTGAGAAGTGGATACAGTAAAGGCAATCAATCGTACGTTTTCCTTTACACCCTGAATAGTCGTCAACGTCTGATCAGACAGCGTATACTGCTTGCCTGCCGTCAGATCCAGCTGAAAACCTCCCAGCGAACGCAGAAATAACGTCAATAAAATAAAAATACCTACAGCAGCAATCGATAGTACCACACTATTGGTGTGACCCAGCCATTTTTTCATCTTCATTACCTCCACCGTTTCCGTTCAACCACTTGGATGCTAAATAGCAAAAAGAGCGCCGCCACCGTCACGTAGTACATCACATCGGCTCCATTCAGCAATCCTTTGGTGAAACTGTCAAACCGCGCGGTTAGTGAAAATGGTTCTAGCCACTGCTGCAGCGCCGCAGATGCGCCGGTTTGTCCACCAAACGAATCCAGCATCCAGAACACGAGTAAGAGAATAAAACTGACGACCGCCGACATCATTTGATGCTGTGAAAGCGTCGAAGCGAATAAGCCAATCGCCATCATGGCTGCGCCAAGCATAAACAGACCGATCACGGAAGTAAATACCAGCGTCCAATCCAGCGCCCCATAAAAGGACATCACGACCGGATATGCCAAACTGCACAGTACCAGAATGAGCAACATACCCAGCGATGCCAAAAATTTACCAATCATGATTTCCGTTACACTCACAGGTGAAGTAAGCAGCAATTCATCCGTACCCTGCCTGAATTCCTCTGCAACCAGCCGCATCGTGAGTAATGGGACAACAAACACCAGCATGGACAATGTGTCACCGAGTACCAGTCGATAGTCCAGAATACTAGGCTGATACATTACAAAGTTCGTGTAAAATAGTAACCCCGTCAGCAGCATGTACACCGCAAGCGCAAAATACGTCGTTGGGGTCCATAGATAGGCTTGCAGCTCCTTTTGACAGACTGCGAACAAACGCCTCATGACTGATTTCCTCCCGTATCCTTGTTTTCTTCGACCTTGTTATTACCACTCTGCTCTTCTTCCGTTTCCCGAGTGGTTAACTGCTGAAAGATATTTTCCAAGCTCAGATTTTCTTTTTTCATTTCCAAAATCGGAAGCTTCGCATCCGATAGCACATAAAACAGCTCTTCGCGAAAATCCTCATCGGAAGCCCCTGTAAGCAGCAATCCGGTCAAATCCTGCTCTGTGGCAGTCAGCTTCGTATTCGCTGGAGGCAGAACAGGCGCCAAAAATTCAACTTGTACTTTTCCCCAAGTTTGAAGGACATCCATTACCTGCTCATGCTTGCCTTTGACCTCCACCTTCACTTTGAAGCCATCTTCCATCGAACCGCCGAGCGCGTCAGGACGCCCGTCCATGACCAGTTTCCCTTCATGGATGATCAGAACCCGATTGCACAAAGCATCCACCTCGGGCAAAATATGCGTGCTGAGCAATACCGTATGATTTTCACCAATCTCCTGAATGAGCTGACGAATCTCCAAAATCTGATTAGGGTCCAAACCCGAGGTCGGTTCATCCAGCACTAGCAAATCCGGGTTATGAATAATCGCACCTGCCAATCCCAAGCGCTGTTTGTACCCTTTGGATAAACTACGGACCAATTGTTTTTCACGTCCATTCAGACCCAGTCGGGATATCATCTCTGAGATACGCAGCTTCTGCTCTCTCGCAGGCACATCCCGAATGCTAGCTACAAACTTTAAATAGGATCTTACAGACATATCCCCATACAAGGGGGGCGTTTCCGGCAGGTAACCGATTTTGGAGCGGGCTTGTCTGCCTTTATCCTGAATCGGGATACCGTCAATCGTAATTACTCCCTCGTTTGGCTGAAGATAACCTGTAATCATGCGCATCGTCGTCGTTTTACCCGCACCATTGGGCCCCAAAAAACCCACAATTTCACCGCGCTGCATCTCAAAATCCAACTTATGTACGCCCCGGTTGCCCTCGTACCATTTACTCACCTGCTGCACTTTGAGCACATGTCCCACCCTTTCTTTATTCGTGATCTTTTGCCTGCTGCTCTCCCATCCAAAATGTTGCATGGGAAGCAGGCAGCAGCGAAGTGGAGGATTTGAAGCTGAAGAAGCGATAGCGTTCGCCTTATTGTAGGATTCTTACCTTTAAATATCTCATCTAATCCAAGAAGAATCCTATAGCAACAGCGATCGGAAGCTCAAAGCCTTCGCGTAGCGGTCTCCTCGCACTTCATGCTACACTTTTAAATTCTAATGATAATCCCCCACATATAGCTTTAGCTTAACAACACTTAAATAGAAGCTTAAAATAATGTGTCTAAAATGTGAACGAGAAAATACGCATCTGCCCTCGTAAACTTGTACGGTTCTCCAAGGCGTGGATTCGCATCTACTATCATTACAATGTGTGAAGGGATTGTATAAAAAGCGATGACCGTATTATTTACTAATCTAGTTAATAACGGCGACTTCGAGACTGGATCTACCCTTTTTTGGAACGCTGCAAATGTGACCGTCACTAACTTATCTGTAAAAAAGACAAACTTTTATAGTGCGATCCTGGCAGGAGGCGCGGTAGATGCATCCCTTTCTCAGGTCGTTTTCGCCACCCCAGGCGAAAGTTATACGTTAAGCCTATCAGCTGCGAAAATAGGAAGCTTGGTCAATCCTCAACTCAACATTTTTCTGTATTACTATGACGCAACCTTTAGCTTCCTTGGCACTGGGCTAACTACCTATTTGAGCGCAGGCACATTACCCGATGCTGTGAATGGGACATGGCAAACTCTATACCAAGTAACAGCCCCTGTTCCAGCTAACGCAGCCTTTGCCTTTTTCGTTATTAGCAAAAATGCCTTAGCTAACACTGCTGATGTAGCCATTGATTCCGTTGCCCTTGTTAAAGCAAGTGCAACGGGAGCTGTGGGCCCAGCCGGACCGGCTGGGCCCACTGGTGCTACAGGCGCCAGTGGCGCTACAGGTGCTACGGGGCCTGCAGGTGCCACGGGCGACACTGGCGCTACTGGACCAGTTAATTAAGGAAAACTGCAAAAACCTTTATCCTATGCGGGATAAGGGAATACCAAAATAAAATATGAGCTATCACATTACACAGGATACCGCCCTATTGGACAAGATGGGCGGTATTTTTGTATCTGGATAGCGGAACTTCGGGTCAACTTGGCTCGAAGTTGTTTTTAGAGGAAAGGAGGAATTGCACATGGCAACTACCCGCCTTATCACAAGTCACACTGGAAGCGGCACGACCATTATGGAAACCTTAAAAGACGGTTTTGACTATGGGAAAGAGCAGATAAGACCCGCAACGGCGATTTGATTCTTGCCTATGAATGTGACCCTGCCACGGCTGACGCGGAGTTTTTACTCTCAAAAGCAAAGTACAAACCTCTCACAGGCGGGAGCAAAAACAGGAGAATGATGTGCTGTATTATCAAATCCGGCAGGCGTTCCCGCACAGTGAAACAGACCCGGAAACTGCACTTAAAATCAGCTATGACCTTGCCATGCGCCGGACAAAAGGACGACACGCCTTTTTCGTGGTTTCCCATGCTGATCGTCTACACCCCCATTGCCATATTTACTACAATTCCACCTCGCTGGACTGCACCCGGAAATTCCGGGATTTTATCGGTTCGGCCCGTGCGGTGCGGCGGCTCTCTGACCGTATATGCCTTAAAAAGGGATTATCTGTTATCACCAATCCAAAACGCCACAGCAAGGGAAAATTCAAGAATTACGGGGAATAGCTGGACGGTCACAACCCGCCCACCTTTAAAGAAAAATTAAAGTCGCAGATTGATATTTGCCTTGTAACGAAGCCGCCAGATATGGACACCTTTTTACAGACAATGGAGTTGGCTAGCCATGAAATCAAACACGGACGCGGCAGCACAATCAGCTTCCGAGCAGAGTCGCAGGGTCAATCTGATTGTGGATATTCAAGCTCGTATGGAAGCCGGAAAAGGCCCTGCCTATGAGCGATGGGCAAAGGTATTTAATCTAAGCAGATGGCGGCGGCGGTGGATTATGCGAAAGCCCGGCCTGTGTTTGAGGGGTACAAGGCAGCGAAGTACAGCAAGGAATATCTTGCGGAGCATGAAGCAGATATTGCCGTTTATCGGGCGGCGCAGAACACGTTCCGGCGTTTGCTGTCCAGGGAAAATCCCCCTAAAATGGATACCCTGAAAGCAGAATTTCAGCGGTTGTCGGCAGATAAAAAAGGCTTACCGGGAATATAGGGAAACCAAAAAGGTCATGCAGGAAATTGTTATAGTGAAAAGCACTATTGACCATCTGCTCAGCCTGACGGACGCGCAGAAAAATAAGGAAATGGAGCGATAGCGAGTATGACGCAGCATGAGGTGCAACACACCGACTTCAGACCAACTTGGCCCGAAGTCGCAGGGTTTGGGGAAGGCACTCCCCAACAAGCAATTTTTGAGATTTTCCCGCAAGGGAAAATCTCAAAAATGTGCAAGTGTCAATACACTTGCCCTGCTTGCCGGTTAGTGAAAATCTTTTTCTACTGCTTTTGCAATAGCTTAAATTCGTTTCTATAAAAGTCAATCAAGCCGTCCCGCTTCATCCATGCAAGCTCTCTGGATAAAGCACTTCGATCTACATCTAAATACTCGGCCATCGCTTCTCTATCAAAAGGAATAGTAAAAGTTTCTGTTCCAGTTTCACGCATAACCCTTGTTAAATAAGTTAAGACCTTATCCCGAATAGTAGGCATAATCAGACAATCATTTCGGTCATGCAGTTCTAACGCTCGTTCTGCAATACTATCAAAAAGATTGCCAAGTAATTGTTCGTGTACCATACAAAACTTCGTACAACGGCTCAATATGCTTTTGATAGGAATAAACAGAACCTCAAGCGGTTCTATTGCCTGTACTGACATAGGGCATCTTCTTCCACGGCTAGCCGCTGTTAAGACAGCGGTATATCCACCCTGATAATGGAGGGATACAATAATTTGTTTTCCCGTGACGCTCAATTTCGTACTTTGAGCGCTACCCTGCAATATGATGCCGACATCATCAACTAAATCACCCTCACGGACAACCATCTCATCTTTTGCATATTCTTTCCGTTTGGCTGACAGACATTTAAGCATTTGTGGAATATCATTTGGGGAAATCCCCGAAAATAAACGTGATTGACATAGGGAATCTAAGTTGTTCATGAGAGACTCCTCGTTGCACATGCAACATACTTTTCCTTTTTACTATACTATATTAATTGTAAATACATATGAAGTTAGTCACCTTTTCTAACGTCAGAATGGAGGGAGAACAATGCAAGGGAAAGAAAATTCAATAAAAGCGAGAAATCGACTTTTAGCATCAAAGGTTATTAAAAATCTGCAAAGCAGAAAGTTTGAGGCTTATTACTGTGATAACGCCATAGAAGCTGTAGAAAAGGCACTATCATTTATTCCGGAACATTCTTCGGTATCATGGGGTGGGTCAGTCACGCTTGAGGAAATCGGGCTTCTTAATCGAGTACGTCAAGGCAGCTATATAATCACTGATCGTGATAAAGCGCAAACAATGGAGGAACGTTATGACCTCATGCGCCAATCTCTTTTGTGCGACACCTATTTAACGAGCTTTAACGCCGTTAGCGAAGATGGCATATTGGTCAATATAGACAGTGTGGGCAATCGAACGGCGGCGATTACCTTTGGACCGAAAAGTGTTATTGCTATCGTTGGGATGAATAAGGTTTGCAAGACCGCTGAAGACGCAGTTATAAGAGCCAGAACATATGCGGCCCCCATTAATGTATACCGCTGTTCGTGCTCGTCCAGCCTATTTTTACATTCGCCGCAAAAAACACCCTGCCTGATTAATGGTGCTTGCGGAGATTGTAAAACAGATGATTGTATCTGTTCTTACATCGTCCAAACAAGAATGTGTAAAACAGCGGGGAGAATAAAGGTTATCCTCGTTGGTGAATCTTTGGGATTTTGAATAAGGATTAAAGTTTAAGGTTGCCGACCAGCTACGCCGAGTAATGGAATACATTGAAATCAATACCCAATCCGCAGCGGTTTAATAGGCCGCTAATAAAAAGGCAGTTTGTTTTCCTAATAAAACTGGGTCAACCGGCGCTACAGGGCCTACGGGACCGACCGGACCTACAGGGCTCTAACCTTCTAGTATTACCGAATCGTCAACTTAAACGATGCATCATACCCTATCGACAAAGCCGCCCAGCAAGTTATGGCTTTGCCATCCTTGCCCTGCCGCCCTTGCGGCAGGGCTTCTATAACTCAGACCCCTTTTAAATTCAACTTCAAGTTTGTCCTGAATCCTCAAATGCTTCCCAAAGGAGTGGTACTCAATTGATCAGTATCAGCCTGTGCATGATCGTCAAAAATGACCAAAATACCATTGGTGCTTGCCTTGAATCGGTCCATCATATTGTAGATGAAATTAACATTGTGGACACAGGTTCACAGGACCGGACCATTGGCATTTGCCGCAACTTTACAGATCGAATTTTTCCGTTCGAATGGGTGGATCATTTTGCCCTTGCACGTAACTATTCTTTTGAGCAAGCTACACAGGAGTACATCCTCTGGCTGGATGCCGATGACATTTTGAAGGAACAGGATGCTGTCAAGCTGCTTGAGCTAAAGCACACTCTTAATTCCTCAGCTCCACAAATCGTAGATGCAGTGTCTATGAAATATCATTATGCCTTCGATGATCATGGTAATGTCACCTTACATTTTCGTCGGAATCGCTTGGTCAGACGGTCGGCCGGGTTCCGTTGGCATGGAGCTGTGCATGAGTACCTCGCCGTAGACGGAAGCATTCAGCATGCGGATATTGCCATAACTCACACCAGAACACATACACTCTCCCCTGGCCGAAATCTGCGAATTTATGAGAAGCTGCTTGCTCAAGGCCATGTCTTCTCTCCCCGTGACCGCTACTATTACGCTAATGAGCTTAAAGACAATGAAATGTATGAACAGGCCGTACAGGCTTACCGGGATGTTCTAAACACCAAACAAAGCTGGGTAGAGGATGCAATTAGTGCATGCCGCAAAATGGCTGACTGTCTGCAGCAACTTGGCAAGCTGGAGGAAAGTATTACTGCGGCTCTTCGTAGTCTGATCTTCGTACCCCAAGGGCAGACCTCTGCTGCCGAATGGGTCATTATTTTTTGCACAAAAATGAGATTCCCAAAGCCGTTTACTGGTATGACATGGCTACCACTCTGAATCCTCCTGATACGTTGGGCCCGGTACAAGACGCGTACCAAACGTGGTTTCCTCATATCCAGTTATGCATTTGTCATTTTCGGCTAAAAGACTATACACGCGCGAACTGGCACAATGAGCAAGCAAATGCAACAACAGAATATGATCTTGGAGCCCTCGCTTGCTACGAGTTGGGTCTAACGCACAAAGCATGTGAATTTGCGAAAGAAGCAATGGGACGCTCTCCGGAAGATTCTCGCCTTCGCCATAATTATGCGCTAATTCGATCCAGGCTTCCATAGAAACCCACACCTCGTCCTGCAGGTTGAATAACTTGGTATAAGAGCTTGTGGTTGGCAAAGGAGGTCATTGAGATCAAAGTTCTATTTACTTTTTATATACCGAGCGGTGGCGTGGAAACCTTGAACCGTCAACGCTGTAGAGCACTCATTCAGAACGGGATTGAATGTCATCTTCTCTATTATCAGCAGGGTACAGGGATGCAAAACCTGCACGGCGATATTCCGGTGTTCATGACTTCCTCTGAAGAAGAAATTCGAAAACTGGTGGAGTCTCATCGGTACGATGCAATTATCGTCTCTTCGGACTATCCTATGCTCCCCAGACTGCGAATGTTGGGCTACCAGGGGATATTAATCTATGAATCACAGGGCTTTGGCACTCACGAAGAAGCTGCAAGGGTTGTCACAGATGCCATTCCGTATCTTCAAAACCATGCCAATGCGGTGCTTCTACCAGAGACAACTCACCTCGTACAGCTATTTTCCAGCCTGTGTCCATGGCTTAATCGTTTTGTATTTCCCAATGTACTGGATACTAACGTATTTAATTATGTACCTAACACTCCCCCGGCTAATCCGGTCATTGCATGGGTTGGGCGATTGGAGCCCAATAAAAATTGGAGGCATTTTGTCGACATTTCTTACTGGATGCTGCAAAATCGTGCCGATCTTCGGATTTGGATGTTCTATGATGACACCTTGTCTCGGCCGGAGGATAGAATACAATTCGAGAACCTGCTTGTTCAGCTTGGCATGTCCACGATTATCGAGCGTTTTAAAAGCGTGCCTCATGCTAAAATGCCTTTGTATTATTCCATGATTGGCGACTCAGGTGGGTACCTGCTTTCGACTTCGTTGGTGGAGGGATTCGGCTACGCGGTAGCTGAGGCGCTGGCCTGTCGCTGCCCGGTATTAAGCTCTGATTCAGACGGAGTACGAGCATTCATTGAACACAACGAAACCGGTAAGTTTTATCAGCAGGGAGACATTTTACAGGCGGTATTGCAAGGATTAGAGCTGATGAACAACGTCCCTCATCGCGAATCTATTCGTCAGAAGGGGCGGACACGAATCGTGAATCTGTTGGCGCCGGATAAATATGTACGCTCCTTCAGGCAGATGATGAACTCATTGGGGGTATGGTGACTTGCTATTGTAGTACATGCTGCAAAATCTGTTTCCATATCCAAAAAAAGCTGACGACAACCCTATTTTTATACAGGGTCATCGTCAGCTTGATGAGTTATCTTTCTATTATTGTATTAGGGACTATCTGATCTTCAACAAGCGATCTCCTGCCTGAATCTCATTCAAGTCTTCCGCTAAAATATCCGTATACACCGCAGTATTGGTAACTATAACAGATGTGGTGAGATCATATCCTTCATCCGCTATAGCTTTTGGATCAAATTCAACCAGCTTGTCCCCTTTTTGAATCGTATCACCTTCAGATACAAAAGAAGTGAAATGTTTTCCTTTCAAGCTGACTGTATTAATTCCAATGTGAATGAGTAGTTCAACTCCATCCTCAGAGATAAGTCCAATCGCATGTTTTGTTTTGAAAACGGTAACAACAGTTCCATCAAAAGGGGCGTAAGCTACTCCTTCTCGGGGGATAATCGCGGCTCCCTGACCCATCGCACCACTGGAGAAAGCCTCGTCTTTCACTGTGGTCAAAAGGACCAATTCACCATTTAAAGGGCTAAATACGGTTTTTTCTTCCTCTCTGCTTTCATCTGTAACCTTAATCTCAGGTGCAGGTTTCGCATTTTTATAGCCAAAAAGATAGGTCAGTATAAATCCGACTACAAAAGCGACAACCAAAGATATGATAAAACCTATAAAGCCCGCATCTATCCCCTTTGGATTAATGAATAAAGGGATACCAAAAATCCCGCCTGAGGCAAATCCATATGCTGTTGAGCCAAGCAAACCCGCTGCCGCTCCACCTATCCCCCCAGCGATCGAGGCTAAAATAAACGGTTTTTTGGTGGGTAACGTAACCCCATAAGTAGCTGGCTCAGTAACCCCCATCAAACTCGCGATGGTGGCAGAAGTAGCAATGGGTTTCAATTTAGGGTCACGTGATTTCAAAGCAATGGCGAAAGCCGCACCTGTTTGCGCAAACGTCGTACAAAACAGCATACCGTTAATCGGATCAAACCCGTTCGTAACTACATTATTGAGGAGAATGGGAATGAACGCCCAATGCAAGCCAAAGTTAATAATGCCCTGCCAGAATCCGGCCAGAATGAGCCCAGCTATAGCCGGACTTAACTGGTAAATCCACATGGAGCTTTGGCTAACCCATCGCTGATTATAGTTGCTATCGGCCCTACAACCAGAAAAACAATCGGTGAGATAATGACCAAGGTCAGAAAAGGCACAATGAACATTTTAATAGAAGCAGGTGCATACTTACTTATCATTTTTTCGACCTTAGCTGCCAAGAACGCTCCAATAATGATAGGTATAACAGAAGAAGTATAATTAATCAGAACGACCGATATAGTCAAAAAGGACAGCGCCGTTTTATCCGTAAAGGCGGTAGTAATGGTCGGATACACCAAAGCGGCCCCAAAACAGCAGACAGGTACGGGTTTCCTCCGAACTTTTTACCTGCTGAAAACCCTAGAATAACTGGAAAGAAATAAAACATAGCGTCTGCTGTGGCATATAAAATTTTGTACGTGCCCATCTGATCAGTCATCCAGCCCAGAGATGTGCATAAGGCCAACAGTCCTTTTAGAATCCCGACAGCGACAAACACACCAACAACGGGCATGAACACGCCTGAGATTACATCGACAAATCGGCTGAACAGGCTCCCTTTTTCATTCTTTTGATCATCTTCAACTGCCTGGTCTCCATGCTTTACTCCCATCGTATCCAAAAGAGCCTCGTATACTTTGGGAACCTCATTCCCGATGACCACCTGGAATTGTCCACCACTTTCCACGACGGTAATGACACCGTCAATCTGCTTAATTTTTCCTCTATCTGGAAATTATCTATCCTTCAGTTTAAATCTCAAACGAGTGACACAGTGAATGACACTGTTCACATTTTCGTTCCCCCCACCGATCTAAGCACTTCCCTAGCTGTCTTTTGGTAATCCATCATGATCACTCCTGGATGCGTTTTCTATTTCTCTGCTACTCCACCTGTTAGCTTGCTCATACTTATCTCTTGTTTTATTTCGTTCCGATGATCACAACATCACTTTCAAAACCATGCATATCAATGACAGATTGATCAGCCTGGACATTCACCTCCGTTTGGGCAAATCGTCTCTCCGCTAAATCAATGGTTGTAAACTTGTAGTCCTGTACGTTGATGCTTAGCCGCACCTTCGTGTTAACCGGGATATACAAGACGAGCGTATTCTCGTTCCCCGCTGCTCTGATCTCCTCTGTCTTGTTTAAAACAATATCCAGCGGCTTGATGCCGATCAGGTTGTACATTTCAAACAAATATTTGATAAAGGAATAATCCCATGCGCCCTTAAAACGCAGTGCCGTTCTCCAATCATAGGGACTATCAAAGCCCTCCCCTTCCACGATTCCGAACTTCTTGCCTTTTTTATGCCAGCTCCAAATGCCGTGCGCTCCATAGGTGATTCCCGCTCCCCCGCCTGCCAGCAGGCTTTGCCATGCTGCTTTTCTGGCATCCAGTGCAGTGTACCTACCATACACTTTGCGGCTATAACTGATCTGTTCATAGCAAGGTTCTCCATTGATGACGGGACGAATCTCCGGCTTGTGATAAAAATGCTGGGCAATCTCGTAGGCAAAATGCTGAAACTGGGAATTATGCCCTGACTGATACATATAAAATCCAAGACCCTTGTGCTGCTCAAAGACTTCAGGAATTTCCCTCAATCTTCCTTGGATATGCAGTGCTGTTAGGCTTGCCTGGCTTAATTGCTGTACCGTTTCCAGCGCCTTCAAATAGTATGCATTAGCACGTTCTGTAGGAAAATCAGTATCCCCGCTGATCAAATAAACAGGCTCGAACCGGGAATAGCGGTTTACCACATAAGTTACATAGCTTTCAACGCAATCCAGCGGCATTTTATTACCCTTCTGGAACATTTCAGCCCATGTATCCGGTACATAGTTACACCACAGAAGTACCAAGGCTGGAATAAATCCGCGCTCTACAGCCATCTGGATCATGAATTCTGCCCGATCAAAATAGGCTTCGTTTAATGTGTGATAGTCGAAATCTCCATTTTCCAGTAATGCAAACGGCTGTAGATTCAAATCTGCTTCACTGGCATCCCATTGACGGAGCATGTTGATTTGCAAAACATTGAATCCCTGCATCTTTCGATAATCCAGGTAATCACTCCACTCTTCAATCGTCGCGTTGGTAAATACGCTCCAGACGGTATCTGCCAAGTAAAAGAAAGGCTTGCCCTTTTTCACGAAGTTTCTTTGATTATTAGCCATGCTTAAACTCAAATAAATCACCCTTTCACTCATAAACAAAACTAAAATAAAGTATAATTTTATATGATATTGAATAAAATAAACTAAATAAAGCGTTCATAATTGAATATTAACAATATGTATCTGAAAAGGTCAACTCATTTTACACTTCATTTTTTTAGTTTAATTTATAAACTAAACTTTATTATATAATCGTGATATAATTTATATAGTTTAGTCCAATGGGAGGTTCCATGTTGAAAATAGATGATATTGCAAAGCTTGCCGGTGTTTCAAAATCAGCCGTTTCTTTAGCATTTAACAATAAACCCGGTGTTAGCGAAGAAACCAAGGAGCATATTTTAAGAATTGCCCACGAGCATGGATATAGACCACGTACCATGAAGTCAAATAAGGAATTTACGAAGAGTCACCATGTCATTCGTTTTGTTGCATGCAAAAATACAGGCATCGTGACCGGGCAATATGAATCACTTCCATTTTTCAATGAATTGATTCATCATATTACCAACCAGGTAAGAGAACATGGCAATACTTTGATTTTTTCGTCATTTGATAGCCATAGCCTGGAGACAGAATTGTCTGCTCTGGAAAAGGACCAGCCTTCTTCAGGTATACTTCTGCTGAGCACCAATTTAACTGCCGAGATTATTCATTCCTTACAATCTATTCATTCCAATATCGTAGTTTTGGATACCTGCTTTGAACACGTTGATGCCAGCTTTGTATCTATTAATAACTATCTCGGGGGGTACCAGGCAGGCCAATATTTAATCCAGTCTGGACACAGAAATATAGGATACGTACAATCCAGTACCAGAATTCTTAACTTTGCAAAACGAAAAGAGGGGTTTATGGCTGCTTTAGAGGAGCATAATCTGGCCATAGATCATGGGCTTACCTTTGATATGCATCCGATGCTTGTGATGTCACAGGACGCATTTAAAACAGCTATCCATGAACTGAATGAGCTGCCTTCAGCCCTGTTTTGTGAAAATGATTATATGGCGATCAGTGCTATTAAAACATTTCAGGAAATGAACATTCGAGTGCCTGAACAAATTTCTGTCATGGGGTTTGATAATATTCATGAAGCCAAGGTCATTAGCCCGGAGCTCACAACCATTCATGTGAAAAAGGATATTTTGGCCCGAACGGCTGTTAACTTGCTGATGGAAAGGCTTAATCACAACCAGGAGCATCATACTCAGGTTCTTGTGAATACAGAGGTTATTGAAAGAAGGTCTTGTTTGGCCTTAGAGTAACCTTCGACCAAGTGAGCGAAAGGAAGCATATCGAGGATACAAGAGATGACATAGAATAAAGCCGCCATATAGGCGGCCTTTTCTATCGGTGGAATTCCACATTGGACATTTCAAATTAAATGCTCAACACTCGTTGAAATCTTCCTCTGTCAAATCCAAATTTACACTCGCAGCGGTTCGACTACCGTCAGCCGCAGCGAAAATCAATTGAGAAGGCATGAAGTACGAAGAATCCCCGGCAGCATATACACCAGGTATGGAGGTTCTTCCCGCTCCATCCGTTTGAAGCCCGCCCGACTCTGTTCTTTCACAGCCCAAACGTTCTCCCAACTCCCCACTTTGTACAAATTGGGGAGTCACAAAACCGCCAGCCCTCGGAACTTGAGTGCCATCTGTAAAGGACACATACTCCAGTTGCCCATCGTGACCGACGAACGCCGCAACAGGCTGCTCCATGACCACGGCTCCTTTAGCTTGAAGTCGCTCTTTTTGCTCGTCCGACAAAAATGTTTGACCGTTCGTGCAGACAAGCAAATCTTTGCTCCAGTTCAGGAGCAGTTTGGCTGTATGATATATAGCTGACGAATTAGAGACGAGAACGAGCGGTTGATCTCGGAGCTCCCAGCCATCGCAATAAGGGCAATTAAACAAACTTTTCCCGTAGAACGCATAAAAACCTTCGATCTCAGGGAATATCTCCTTTACGCCCGTCGCCAGTATCAATTTGCGGGCTTGAACTCGAAGGCCTGAAGAATCAGATACTTCGAATCCGGATTCATTTTTCGCAACCGAAATAACCTCGGTTTGTATATGATGGACAGATGGATAACGCAGTACTTCCTCATAAGCTACGCGGCGGAACTCGGCCGGCGTTACGCCGTCTCTTGTAATGAAACCGTGCGACGCATGCGTAACCGCATTTCTGGGCCGGTTATTATCGATCAAAGCCACACTTCTTCTTGCCCTGCCAAGCACAAGGGCGGCATTCAATCCGGCAGGCCCTCCCCCAATAATAGCGCAATCGTACAACATACATTCAGCTCCTTTTTAGAGATATTAAAGACTCATTATATCTATAATAAAAACAAAAAAAACTTCACATCCCTGCAACCACCCTCTTTCTAGCCATTGCCTTTATATTTGCGCTTGCTTTTGCGCCAAATCGACCAATTTTGTATGTTTAAGATGGCTCTCCATTTTCTCCTCCGCTTCCCTCATTACAGCTTGAATCAGACATTCTGATCCATGGACAAAATCACATTCAAACAAAGAATTGGTCCCTTCAATCGCATGGATAATATCCAAAAAGGTAATATCGTCTTTATTACGGGATAATCTATAGCCTCCATTGGCTCCAGAGACTGATTCGATCATTCCCGCCTTCACAAGCCTCGTCAAAATTTTTGAAAGATACGTGGGTGAAACTTGTTGCGCTTCGGCCAACTGCTGAACACCCACAGGCTTCACCGACGAATCCGTAACAAGCATGAGCATGGTATGCAGAGCATAATTGGTTGCTTTGGTAAATTTCATAACTACACCTCAATCACAGACTTATTGTATCTATAATATCTTTAAATATACTGGAGTGTCAAGATCATAGGTGATTCGCGCTGTGGTTAGTTCTTCTTTTGGTTACGCTCTAAGCATTGTATACTGTTCTTCAGAACAGCTAAGGAAGGGGGCTCGTTTTGCGTATTTTTGATATTCTGCGTATATTGGTTGACGAACAGATCGTTAAGGGAGAATATTTGGCGAATGCATTGAAGGTATCTTCTCGAACCATACGAACAGATGTAAAGGAATTGAGTGCATTGTTGTCAAAGCATGGGGCGACAGTCAAACCCCTTAAAGGAATAGGCTACAAGCTAGAGGTTCAAGACGAACAAGCATTTCATCAGCTGCTGAAGCAATTAAAGGACTATGAAAGCAATGTGCCCCATCTTTTAGCGAATTCCTCTGAAGCCAGACATCGTTTTTTAATGAAAAAGCTGCTGCTTACTCCTGCTTATGTGAAACTTGATGATTTAGCTGAAATGCTGTATGTTAGTCGGTCTACTTTACAGAATGATCTTAAAGAAGTGCGCAAATTACTGGCCACTTATGGACTATCGCTGGAGAATAGACCCTATTATGGGATTCGAGTCAAAGGTAAAGAAACCAAGCTGCGTTATTGCATTTCCGACTATATATTTAATAGCACAGATGAAATAGGCGGACAACAGATGCCTCACCCTACTTTGATCTCTAACGAAGAGATGGAATTCATAAGAGAAGTGATTCTGGAGCGGATTGAGTATCATGATATTCAGTTGTCAGACATTGCCCTGAATAATCTGGTCATTCATATTGTCATAGCATGTAAGCGTATTCGTGAGGAGAAGTATGTATCGTATTATCCCCAAGAGATGAAAAAGATCGAAGCTCAAAAAGAGTTTAGGGTCGCGGCTGAGATCGTATCTGCTTTGGAACAGAGCATAAAACACCCTTTTCCACTTGTTGAAGTTGCGTACATTGCTGTGCACTTGCTGGGTGTAAGGACTGTTGTTAGGGCCCATATAGATAAAATGGAGATTAAAAAAATCATTGATCAAGATATTTATGAACTGACAATTGAAATATTGGGCCGAATCGATCAGCAGTTGAACATGAACATCCAAAACGATCAAGAATTGCTGATTGCATTTTGCCTTCATCTCAAACCAGCCATGAATCGTTATCAATACGGAATGAATTTGCGTAATCCCATGCTGGATGAAATCAAGGCCCATTATCCGCTTGCTTTTGAAGCAGGTATCATTGCTGCGGAAGTTATCAAACAGCGACTTCATATCCATATCGAGGACAATGAAATTGGGTATTTAGCCATTCATATCGGAGTCGCGATGGAAAGAAAGAAAATGGAGGGAACACCCAAAAGGTGTATGATCGTATGTGCTTCCGGACTCGGCAGCGCAAAGCTGCTGTATTACAAGCTTCAATCTGTTTTTGGTTCCAGACTGGATATCGTAGGAACCACTGAATTTTATAAGCTGAAGCATATGCCGCTGGATACTCTGGATTTTATCATTAGCACGACCCCTATATCAGAAACGCTTTCTATCCCCATGGTCCATGTGAATACGTTTTTGGGCAATGCGGATATTAGCAAAATTGAACAGGTCATCTCAGAGTCAAAGCTTCCTGCTGTACAATATATACGGAAAAAATTAGTCTTTCTCCAGCAGAAGTTTGATAACAAACTTCAAGTACTTGAATTCATGGTCGAAAAAATACAAGATGCAGGTCTTGTCAAAGGATCTTTCTTGCCATCTGTGATAGAGCGTGAAGCCGTTTCCCCCACTTCATTTGGCAACCTTGTCGCGATTCCGCATCCGATGGAACCTTTTGCTGAATCCACGTTTTGGGCCATCTGCACATTACAAAAAGCGATCGACTGGGATGGCAAGCCCGTACAGTTCATTTGCATGCTCTGCATACAGCGCACCAAATCAGAAGATTTACAAAATATGTATCATATTTTGCTTAACATTTTAAATCATGAAAAGCTGGTCCAGCAGCTTATCCGCTGCAAAACGTACACGGAGTTCGTAGAAGTGCTGCATAAAAATAGTTGAAGATCAATAGGATGCACACAAAGGAGAAATCTACAGCCTACATGGCGGGGTTTCTCTCTTTTTATGTTTACTGATAGAGTAAGCAGATAGAACGAACGATTGATTTCCGTTAAGAAGAGGAAATAATATGCGTTATGTTGAAAGCGATTCCAAATTATAATGGCGATATGAAGAACTGATGAAAGGAGTCAAGAACATATGAATAATGATGAATCTGCAGAACACGATGTGAACATGGAGGACATGGACGATACCGAGATCGTATTCCAAATTATATTATACGCTGGGAATGCGCGTAGCTCGGCGATGGAAGCGATTGAGCTTGCAAAGGCGGGCAAATTTCAGGAATCCAGAGAAGAATTGGCCTCAGCTAAAAAAGAACTGGTGTCTTCCCACAAAATTCAAACCAGAATCATTCGTAAGGAAGCAGCTGGTGAAAAAACAGAGATGTCCGTCATGATGGTGCATGCCCAAGATCATTTGATGAATGCCATCACCATTCACGATATGGCCTCGGAGTTTATAAACCTGTATGAACGCATTGATCAGCTCGGATTAAAATCGTAGAGGGAGGGCGCTATCCATGGCTTTCAAAGACAAACTGGTCGATGGCCTCACATCGGTAGCAAATGCAATCAACAATTTTAAATATATAATAGCAATCAAATCGGCTTTTATCACTTTAATGCCTGTTATTATTGTTGGTGCTTTTGCAGTATTGATCTCCAATATGGTTATGGACCCGGTCAATGGTCTGGCCCATTTTAAGCCATTCTCATTTTTGGCAGAGTACAAACCGATTTTCTCAAGCATTAACTATGCCAGCCTGAATATCCTTACCATTCTAGCTATTTTTATGATTGGTCTGGAGCTAGGAAAAATTAATGGAGAGAAAAATCTTTTCCCCGGTTTACTTGCTCTCATCTGTTTCATCTCTGTGACACCAACCACGATTGAACTGATGGTTAACGGAGACATGCAAAAAGTAACGGACGTCATCGCCCGTCAATTTACGGATACTAAAAGCTTGTTTTTGGGTATTTTCATAAGTATCCTATCCGTTGAGCTATACAACAAACTGGGCAAGTCCGATAAATTAAAGATTAAAATGCCTGAAAGTGTTCCCAGCAATGTAGCTGTTTCTTTCTCCGCACTCATCCCTACCATTATCACCGTAACTGTTTTTTCGATGCTTGGATTCTTTTTTCATAAGTTTACAGGGCTCTACCTGTACGATGCTGTCTATAATGTGGTGCAACAACCTTTGGAGACTGTAGTCCAAGGACTGCCAGGTATACTGATACTCATGCTGGTTGCGCAAATCTTCTGGGTGATCGGTATTCACGGAAACCAAATGGTAAAACCCATTCGTGAACCTCTGCTGCTTGGAGCAATTACGGTCAACATGACTGCATATGACCAAGGACTCCCCATTCCGAACATTATTACGATGCCTTTCTGGGACGTATACATGAGCATTGGGGGTTCAGGAGTTACGCTGGCCCTATTGATTAGTATTATGATCGCTTCCAAACGTGAGGACATGAAGGAAATTACCAAGCTTTCGCTGGGGCCAGGCCTGTTTAATATTAATGAGCCTGTCATTTTCGGACTTCCGATTATGCTGAATCCATTGATGGCGATTCCGTTCATTATAACTCCGCTCATCACAGGAACAATTGGCTACTTCTCGACATTGCTTGGATTCGCAGGTAAAGCGGTCGTTATGGTTCCGTGGACTACACCGCCTATTATTAATGCTTACCTGTCTACAGGTGGAAGCATTGGTGCCGTTGTAACGCAGATTATTTGTATCATAGTAGCCATTATCATCTATTTCCCATTCGTCAAAATTGCCAACAAGCGAACGACTGAATAATGCGCTACTGTAGAGATACACCCGCTGAGAATCGCCTTGAGGAATCTATAGAATGAAAAGGAGAAGCATATCATGGCTAAACACACCGTACAAATTCCGCCAAATTTCATGATGGGGGCAGCGGCTTCCGCCTGGCAGACAGAGGGCTGGAGCGGTAAACAGGAAGGTCAAGACTCATATCTGGACGTATGGTACAAAAATGACCGCTATGTCTGGCACAATGGATATGGACCCGCGGGGGCAACCGATTTTTATAATCGTTATGCCGAAGATATTGCCCTAATGAAGCAGATTGGACTCACTCATTATCGCACCTCTATTAATTGGTCCCGCTTCTTAACGGATTATGAAAATGTGGTGGTGGATGAAACCTATGCGAATTACATCGGCAGGGTCATTGACGAGTTGATTGCAAGCGGAGTCGAGCCAATGATTTGTCTGGAGCACTATGAGGTGCCCGCTTATTTGCTGGACAAATATGAAGGCTGGTCTTCCAAGCATGTGGTGGAGCTGTTTGTGAAATATGCGGAAAAGGTGTTTGAACGGTACGGAGATCGGGTTAAGCACTGGTTTACATTTAATGAGCCCATTGTTGTACAGACTCGTGTCTATCTGGACGCCCTTCGTTATCCCTATGAACAAAATACGCGAACGTGGATGCAATGGAACTATCATAAAACACTGGCTACGGCGAAATGCGTCCAGCTTTTCAAAGCCAAAAAATACAGTCAGAGCGGAGCTAAAATAGGGGTTATTCTGAATCCCGAAGTGACGTACGCCCGGTCCAGTGCTCCACATGACCAGTATGCTGCTCATGTGTATGATTTATTTTACAATCGAGTATTTCTGGACCCGCTTATTAAAGGCGAATACCCGCAAGAATTGTTCGAGCTTATGAGCAAGCATGATATTGCCTTTGAAGCTACAGCGGAAGAACTGGCCTTGATTAAGGAAAATACCGTTGACTACGTTGGGATCAATCTCTACTATCCCCACCGGGTCAAAGCGCAGAGTAAAGCGTGGAACGAAAACATTCCTTTTCACCCCTCTTACTACTATGAGCATTTCGATCTTCCGGGCAAAAGAATGAACAAGTCACGGGGCTGGGAAATTTATCCCAAAATCATTTACGATATGGGAATGCGTATCAAGAACGAATATAACAATATCGAGTGGTTTGTCGCGGAAAATGGCATGGGCATTGAAAATGAAGCTGCGTTCAAAAATGAGGAACACATTATTCAGGACGACTATCGGATTGACTTTATAACTGAGCACTTATACTACACGTTACAAGCTGTAGAAGCAGGCTCCAACTGTACAGGTTATATGCTATGGGCCTTCACAGACAACGTTTCCCCTATGAATGCTTTTAAAAATCGCTATGGACTGGTGGAAATTAACCTGGAGAATGATCGAAGTCGGCATTTGAAGAAATCCGGCTACTGGTATCAAGCTGTTATCAAGGAACGCTCATTTGTTGCTGATCTGGATGAAGAGTATAAGTAGTTCAAATGAATTTCTGGAGGCGCTCTAATATGAAAAAAATCATTCTGGCATGCTCTGCGGGGATGTCAACATCCATTCTGGTTTCCAAGATGAAAAAAGAAGCCGCAGAGAGATCTATAGATCTGAAGATCGAAGCCATCCCCGAAAGCACCATTAAGGAAGAGCTGGAAGGCATGACTGATCCTGTGATTGCTATATTGCTCGGACCTCAGGTGCGGATGCGTAAAAAGCCAGTAACTGAAATTGCCGCTCCCTATGGCATCCCTGTAGATGTCATTGACACATTGGCTTACGGTAGAGGAAACGGTGCAGCCGTCCTAGATCAAGCCTTCAAGCTAGCTGGCGAGAATCTATAACTTCTGTTCAAACCGAAAAGAGGCTGAGAGTTTCCTCAGTCTCTTTTTTGATCCGCGCGCTTGTTAGCCCTGACTTCCTTCTTTGTCTGTGCCCATACTGCTCACATACGTTTCCCTTAGACCGGCAGAGATGCCGTATAGCGGTTCCCAACGAAGCCAGTGTCTGGCGACTGCGTTGCTAAGACAGCTATGGCGAATGTCTCCCGCCCGCGCAGGAGAATACACCGGCCGCACAGATGAACCGTGCAGCTTTAGCAAATCATAAGCCAGCCGATTGATCGACGTCGTTCGTCCCGTACTTACATGCACCGTGCGTTGGTCCGCTGCATGTATAGCCGCCATATTGGCGCGGACTACATCCTTGACGTACACAAAGTCGCGGGTTTGCGTCCCGTCGCCGTGAATGAGCAAGGGACTGCCTTTTTTCAGCCGCTCCATAAAAATAGCGACTACACCGCCCTCTCCCTTCGCGGCCTGACCGGGACCATACACATTTCCGTAACGCAAAATCGTGTAGTTCAGGCCGTACAAACGATAAAAAAGCCGAATATACGATTCTGCGGTCAGCTTGGACAGTCCGTAGCCTGAAATAGGCTCCACGGGATCGTCTTCCTGAATACATTGCTTTTCCAGCTCTCCGTATACACCGGATGTGGAGGCAAATATGATTTTCGACACCCCCGCATCACGACAAGCCTGCAACAAATGGATCGTCCCCAGTACATTCACATCCGCATCCTCATCAGGGTGATGGATGGATTGCTGCACATCAGCCTGTGCAGCCAAGTGAAACACAATATCCGGGCTTTCCCGAATCAGCAGCGTCCTGGCTTCAGCGCTGCGAATATCTGCAACATGCATGGCCGCGCGCGGGTCCACATTTGCAGCATTCCCGGTCGTCAGATTATCCAGCACAAGCACTCTGATGCCTGAATCAGCAAGCGCACGTACCAGGTGGGAACCAATAAACCCTGCTCCCCCAGTGACCAAAGCCTTCACTAGTGCACCCTCCTTTCAAACCTGAACGGGTCGGCGTTTGGGTCTTACCAGCAACTACGGAGACAGATGCATCCCTCACGTTGTTATGACAGCATGACAGGCCCATATGTGCTCCCCTCTTCACATTATTTTATGCGTTGCTCCATAGCTTGGCGCAGGCACAAGCACACACAGGCACCAAAAACGATCATTTCACACGCATGAGTGCCCACATAAAAATTCAAACTATTATATATGACTACCTTGCAATGAATAATACATGGGTGAATGGTCGTGTCGGCAGATAGACATTGCTCATATAGTAAATTACCTATCTAAAGGAGGTGACAATCATACCCGAGAAGTGCGCAGGGTATGTAGCCCGTGAGCGTAAAGTCTAAAGTTATGTTATTCTCACATATTTGCCATCCGGCTCGAATGTCGGGTGCCGAGAAATGGCTACTTTTTTTAGCTAAAACCCTTAGCGATCAATATGAGGTTGTGCTGGTTGTTCCCTGTTGCGGCATGCTATCAATAGAAGCAGAAACTAAAGGGATACGTATAGCCATTCAAGATTACCCACTGCTATGGTCTTTGTATGAATCATCGCCAGCTATGCATCAGGAATTTGCAAAACAGGAATCCTCCAATCACTACCAATCTCTATTAACACTTCTGCACATGCACAGGCCGGATTGGGTGATGGTTAACACATCGGTTAATGCATTGCCTGCGGCTGCGGCAAAAAAAGCGGGCATTCCCGTTGCTTGGATAATAGACGAAATCTTGTATCCAGGTGTACATCAGATTGATGCAGTACGGATGGTAAATCATTATGCAGATTGGATTATCGGTATATCGGAAGCAGTACTTGCACCTTTTAAGAGTTCAATAGTTAATAATAAAAATAGACTTATATATCCTTCCTGGAATGATGCTGAATTGCACTCTGAAAGGTGGGAGGAAAATCGTCGTTGTCTGAGGGGAGCCCATAATATCGGCGACCACGAAACGCTAATAGGGCTCATAAGCGGAATGATCTCCGTCCATAAAGGAATTGATCAATTTATCTATATGGCCGGTATGCTAATGTCACACTTTCCTCAAGTAAAATTTCTTATTGCTGGAAGTCCAGAAATAACAGAATACTTCAATAAATGCAAAGCATTGGCGTGTTCAACATTAGATCCATCTCGCATTATATTTCATTCGTTCGAAAGGCACATTGAACAATTATACCCTGCACTTGATGTCGTAGTCGTACCTAGCATGATTGATGAAGGATTTGGAATGACAGCTCTTGAAGGGATGATATTCGGCAAACCAGTCGTTGCTTATGACTCAGCAGGACTTGGTGAGCTGCTCAAGAATACGGGTAATGAGAAGTTTTTAGTGCCTAAAGGTGATGTGGGCAGACTTTGGCAAATAGTTGTTGACCTCCTTCAAAATAAAGAGCGCATGTTGGAAATAGGAATTAAAAATCGCAATGCATCCATAGAATCTTTCGGCATAGATATATTCCAAAACCGGTTTAATAACTTGCTTCAGGAAATTGACGCAGCCGTTTATGGTTTGAACCAGCAATAAAAAGTTCAATCCAGATATTCCGAACGTTCTCTTTTTGGATTTTCACCAATTAGATCATAACGTATATCTGAGCACTCAAATCTAAAAAAAGGGGCAGTTACATTCATTAAGATGTAAATTGCCTCTTTTTCCTTTAAATAAATTCCCCAAAATGAAGAACCGCGGGCAATCGTCCACAATTACAGATTCGTTTTAACATACCGTATGGTGGGGAGAAAGCACATGAAGATTGCGGGGTGAGGAAACGTGGAATCGTTGCCGAAAGTGAGTGTCATCATTCCCTTTTTCAACTGTCCGTATGTAGATCAGGCTGTAGCCAGCGTCTTAAATCAAACGTATCCGAATATCGAAATTATTGTTGTAGATGATGGATCAACTATGCACCAGGAACGTTTGATCCCTTATATGGATCGCATTTATTATCTGGGAAAGATGAACGGCGGCACGGCAACCGCGCTCAACTATGGGATACAAATCTCCACCGGGAAGTATGCTGCTTGGCTTAGTTCAGACGATATGTTTTATCCAACCAAAATTGAACGTCAAGTGAATTTTATGGAGCAACATCAAGCCGAGATCAGTTTCACTGATTATCATGTCATTAACAAAGCAAACGAGGTAATATGTCGCAATGCAACGGCCAAATTCACGACAGTACGTTCCTTTATTGAGGCATTTTCTTCCTACTGCCCGTTAAATGGCTGTACGGTGATGATGAAAAAGGATTACGTTCGTAACATTGGATACTTCAATGAGAAGCTGTTATATACTCATGATTATGATTTTTGGATTCGTCTAATATTGAACCATACAAAATTTCACTATTTAAATGAGCCTCTCACTGCCTACCGTCGTCATGAACAAATGGGTACAGTCCAGCATTACCAAGCTATTGTACAGGAATTAGAAACCGTCAGACAGACACATCAGAACCAATTACAAATGGTTCTGAACACTCTTTAAAGGAGGGGATTTTATGCTGGTCAGTATTGTTATCCTTACGTTAAACAACTGGGAACTAACAGAACGCTGTCTGGATAGCATCGTTCGCTACACTACCATTCCTTACGAATTGATCTGTATTGACAATGGATCGACAGACGGTACTCAACATCAACTACGTCATCGGGAGAACGTACGTTTAATTGAGAATGGAACTAACCGTGGATTTGCAGCAGCTTGTAATCAAGGTATTAAGGCATCTACAGGGGATACTATTCTCCTGCTCAATAATGACACGATAGTATCTCACCATTGGTTGGAAAATTTAATTCATGCACTTTTTAGCTCATCGGATATTGGCATTGTCGGTCCTGTGTCCAACATGGTGATGCCAATGCAGCGCCTTCCCATGTCCTATTCAACCGCAGAGACATATCATGAATTCAGCAAAAATTTTAATATCACTAATCCCTCACTTTGGCGGGATACGACCGCTTTAAGCGGATTTTGTATGTTGTTCCGTCGTCAATTGATAAGTCAGATCGGGTATTTGGACGAAGCATTCCCGGGAGGTGGCTATGAAGATATTGATTTCGGGTATCGGACCCTAAAAAAGGGATTAAGGCTCCTCATCGCAGGAGACAGTCATGTCCATCATGAGGGTAACGCAAGTTTTACACATAATTCAATCGATATAGTTGAATGGGGACAGAGAAATCGCCGAATATTTCTAAGAAAATGGAATTTTAACCCTGAACGCCTCATTTATACATTAGATGAATACTTTTTCCCCGGACAGTTTGCCGCGGGGCATCCGCATCATCGACCTAAGGATTCTTCCTTACCGAATGGAATACTCATTCGAGACTCCAAAGAAAATATTTATCAAATCGAGAAAGGACTGAAGCGGCCTGTCGAGTCGCTTGATACTTTTCATGCTCTTCATTTTCGTCTTGATCGGGTAATCCAGCTGTCGGATGCCACGGTGACCAGCATCCCCGACGGCAAGCCGTTACTGCATAATGGCCAACTTCGAGAACATTTCCCTGAGGTTTACATCGCCCGGGATCCCATGAACGGTATGCACCTGATCAGCCATGGTCTGCGCTATCCCTTCAGCGATTTCGAAACGTTCCGTTTGCTGGGCTATGAGGTCAACGAATCGATTCCTCTTTCATTCGCGCAGCTGGAGACCTTCCCTATTGGTCCACCTATTGATACCAATGTTTTCGAAGAGCATGAGCTGATAGATTACCGGTTGTATATGAGTCCGGATCACGGACTATATTATGCAGAGGGCGGATGGTTGCGACTCATTCCCAGTAAAAGAGAGCTCCATGTGTTCAGATGGAATACACAGCCTCCTATTCCCCTTCCGACGGATGTATTTAACCGAAGCCCACAAGGTCCAATGATCGTGGCTTTATGATGATTAAACTACAGGCTGGTTCTATAAAGAACCAGCCTGTAGTTTAATCATCTTTTCGCGACATACAACGGTAATAAAAGTCGATGGGCAATGTTAATTTCAGGTATTGGACAAGCCGTGATTCCTTAATTTGTACTAACACCTCTATATATTAACACACTCTATTACTACTCTTTCTTCATATATTGGTATTACAAGGAGGTGAAAAATATGGCCGTTTTTTCGTTAGGAGCAATTGAAAATCTTAATCCAGATGGCACTTTCCATTCGAGTTCTGTTGTAGTACGTATCACTAATACAACAGCAGCAGCACTTTCTCCCATCGTTGTTCAGGCTTATAGCGCGCCTGGGAGTGCACCACCAGGTACAGCAGCAGTACCTTATTTCTTAACTACATTTGCCTTGGCTGCAAATGCAGTCGTCACACTTACGATTCCTACTGTAGTACCCGCATATATCATTAACGTTTCATCTCCAGCCCCAGCCGCAATCGCAAGTGATATCTCGATTGCGGCCCAAGGAAAAGATGCTGTTGGAAATTTTGTGCCAGAACACACATTCCCGTTCGGCGATTGGGCAGTAATTAGCACTGTAGGACCAACTTCATGACAAAGGTATTATTCCCCTAACTAACTTGGCTTCTCCCTACCATCATTAGTCATTTGTAATTGGCCTGTGAATCTGCGTGCTCTACACAAGCACTGCAGGTCACAGGCTGAAAATTTTTCAATATTCTGATTTGTACTACATAGCTGCAAATCCGTTCAGCAGTTCAGTTAAGCTGGTTCTGTAGCGTGCCTGGGTAATTAAGTATTCCTGTTCAATGACGTGCCGATGCTTTTTCGTTCCCATCTCATCATGCCAGCGATAGTTCACCAGCAGTTCGTTTAAAAAAGGAAACTCGTATCCTGCCAGTATAACTCTGTACCACATATCCAAATCGTGGGTATACGTCAACAGCTCATTGAATAACCCTATCTGTGTAAACAGCTCTTTCTTGAACATAACCGTGCATCCGTTTACCGGGTTACCTATCAGAAAAAAACGATAAAATTCCTGTATCGACGGAAGTACAGGTCCCGCCTGGTATTTTGTGATTTGGCTGTATTCATTGATGAAGTTGAAGTTGGTGTGGGAGATATGTGCCCCTTGTTCGATCATAAAGGAGACCTGGTTATTAATTTTGTCTCTATGGTAGGTGTCGTCGGAGCTGAGCCACGCAATATATTCGCCACTGGCATGCCGGATACCATGATTCAAAGCGCTGGCTGTTCCACCGTTGGATTTGCCCAAATAATGTATATAGGGGAGATAGGGCTGAAGCAAATTAACATGTGTGGTGGACCCGTCATCGACGACAATAATCTCAAGCGGCCCATAGGTTTGCTCCAATGCACTCTGCAAAGCCTGATCCACATAGGCACAGTTATAAAAGGGAATGACGATCGTTACTTTTGGTCTCATAACGTTCCTTCCTTTCCAGTGCGGCGGTATTGAATCATATCCTCCAGCGATTGCCCCAGCTGTATGGTCGGCTTCCAGCCCATCTCCTCCAGCTCCTGCGCCCGATATGCTCTTGTTGACACTGACTCGGCCATATCCCCCCATTGTATGGGAATGAATATTTTTGACATCGCAATCATACGTTCCACGATATCACCCAGTTCCACAATACGGCCTGTGCAAACCGAGTAAATTCGGCCTGGCACTCCCTTTTCCAATAGCACTCCATAGGCCCGAACAGCATCACGAACGTCGAGAAAATCACGCTGCGCATGTCGGGAAGACACGCGAAACGGAGCTGCTTCCGTTACCGAGTGCTCTTTCATACGTTCTATCCGAACGATATAGCCCGCGAGTAATGCGCAAAAGCCGGTGGATGGACCCGGACCAATCAGGTTGCAAGGCTCTGCCAGCATGACAGATTGCTCGAACAACGCGCCCCACGAAAGCGCGACTGCCTCTTGAATGCTTTTGCTAAGACTGTATGGATGCGTTGGATGGTACGGTGCCTGCAAAGTCGTCTTTAGCCGAGAACCCGCCACGACGATTCTGGCTTGGGGAAAAGGTCGCAGAACATCAAGCAGATACAGGGTGGACAGTACATTGGATTCCATGTATAGCAATGGACTCTGCCAAGATTCAGGTACGGAATTTTTGCCACCCAGGTGAAGCACATAATCCGGAGCAATTTCTCGAATCACTTCGCCCAGACGTTTCTTGTCGAGCAAGTCACACACATAAGGGGTGATACAACCGAGTGTGTCCGTCTCCGGCGTGGAATTCCCGTCATTTCCAGACCGAAAGGTCAATTCTGAAGCAGAAGCGACAGTGCGAGTCAGCGCTGCCACCTCCCAGCCGAGGCTTGCAAAATGGCGGCAGGCATGCATCCCGGTATAGCCAGCCGCTCCGGTAATGACTATGACAGGCCGACGTTGTTCCGCTGTGCTTCTGTCCATTCCAGCAGCTCCTTCAGCATGATGCTGTAGTGAGGAACATCGTAGAGCAGATCGGCCCGGGTAGAACGAAGCGTCCGGTCCTGCACCGGCTCATCCTTCGGCACGATCCGAATGTCCTCTCTCTTCCAGATGTCTTTGAACAGAAGCAGCAAATCATGCTTGCTGATCGGTTCAGGGTGAACCAGATGAATGAGTCCGTCCAGCGGCTCATTCATCAACACTTGTATTGCTTTTGCCAATTCCAGCGTTGTGACCCCGTTCCAAAAGACCCGGCGGTATCCATCAACGTCCCCGCTCTGTTGTAAAAACCAGTGCAGTAAACCAATGCCGCCTGGTCGAATCTCCGGTCCGATAATAGAGGTACGGACGGTCAGATGCCGTGGCGCCTTCACTTCTCCGAGTATTTTCGTTATAGCATAGGCACTTGTCCCATCCGGTTGATCGGTCTCTTCATATAAGCCAGGAACCCGCTTTCCTTTGAATACGCAATCTGTGCTGATATGAATCAATCGGGCACCGATACTATCCGCTGTCTGCCGGAGGAGATGCGGCAGCAATCCATTGATTTGGTATGCCGCAATCAGATCCTTCCCGGCATGCTGATTGAGTACGCCGACCGCGTTGATAATAACGTCTGGCTGTACACTCCGTACCAGCTGCTCCACCATAAAGCCGTCTTTTACATCCAGCAGGAGACCGCCTTTATTTGCTGAATCACGAGTGGTGTAGAACACGTTATACCCGTTCTGATTTTGAAAATACTTAACCAGGACATGACCCGCCATGCCGTTACCACCCAAAATAAGCAGCTTCATTTGATGAACCCCCCGCTTTGGAGAATGGCTCGGATCTCCTCTTTTGACATCAAATTAAATTCCGAGCTAAAGCTGCTGAACGATACCGGAGGGCACTGACTATAACGGTCCTTTAATTGAGGAATATTCAGGGTTGGGAGAATGACCAAATATTGCTCGTCATATACTACCGTTGTCAGGCTTTCAAAGTCGCTCATCAAAATCTCATGAATTTTCTCACCGGGACGAACGCCTTTTTCTACCATTTCTACATTTTCCACGCCTGAATCCTCAATAAGCACCTCGGCCAAATCCACAATACGGCAGGTTGGCATGGTCATGATAAAAATTTCGCCGCCGACGCTTTCTACGGACGCTTTGAACAACAGACTGATGGCATCACGCAAGGTCAGGAAGAAGCGGGTCATATTCATATCTGTGATAAAAACCTTACCCTTTTGGCGAATCTGGTTTTGGAACAAATGCACCACACTTCCGTTTGTCCCCAAAACATTACCGCCGCGCACCGTCACAAAACGTGTATCGCTATTCAGCAGATTGGCGTAAACAATCAATTTTTCTCCAATCGCCTTTGTCATGCCGTAGAAATTAGACGGGTTGGCGGCCTTGTCAGTCGAGATATAAATGACTTTTTTTACCTGGTTGGCGACAGCGGCCTCGATCACATTTTGGGTGCCTACAACATTGGTTTTAAGCGCCTCATAGGGCTGATCCTCACAGACTGGCACGTGCTTGAGGGCTGCCAAATGAAATATATAGTCTACCCCTTGACAAGCGGTAGTCAGCGCATCTTTATCGCGAATATCCCCAATACAGAAGCTGAGTCGTTCATCCTCAAACTGTCTGTTCATTGCAACTTGACTCGATTCTCCACGTGAAAAGATAATGACCTCTTTGGGGTTACGCGGCAATAACTGGGTAACCAGCTCATGCCCCCAAGAGCCGGTGCCGCCGGTAACCAAGATACGTTGGTTTTCAAACATGCCGTTTCCCTCCAAGCAGAAATTTAACTACCTTATCCGACACATCTTCCGCCAGATAGCCTGCGGGACATTGCCATTTATGGTTCATCCTGGTCATTAAGGCTACGGCGTTCGCTATAACCTCGCCATCAAGACCGGACACGATATTACTGCCGCAATCTACCGTTTCCGGCCGTTCAGTCGTGCGCCGCATCGTGACCGTCGGCACCCCCATGACACAGCATTCTTCCTGTACGGTACCACTGTCCGTCAAAGCGCAGCGGGCATGCCGCTCCAGCAAAACGAAGTCAAAAAAACCGAACGGCTCGTGGAATTCTATCAGCGGATCAAGCTGGATCGGCGGGTGGCTTGCGATCCGGGCGGCGGTGCGGGGATGAATACTGCAAATGACGCGCTGCCCGAACTGCCGAGCTACCCGATTAAGACCATCCAAAATAGCCAGCAAATGCGGCGGATGGTCGACATTTTCAGCTCTGTGGGCAGTAACCAGAAAATATTCCCCCGGCGACAGTCCCAACTTTTTCAGAATCCCACTGCCGGATACCTCTTTCTCATAGTGCTGCATCACTTCATAAATCGGATTTCCAGTCCGTATAATTCGTTGGCTTGGGAAGCCTTCGCGTAGGAGGTGCTGCTTGCTTTGCTCTGTATAAGGCATATTAATGGTAGAAATCGCATCAATAACGCGTCGGTTCTTCTCCTCCGGCACATCCAGATCATAACAGCGATTCCCCGCCTCCATATGCACAACGGGGTAACCCATACGTTCCGCAAGCAGGGCACATAAGGCGCTGTTCGTATCTCCGAGCAATAGTACATGGTCGGGGCGTTCCTGGTTTAAAATGTCTTCCATCTGCGAGTACATGGCAGACAGCTGTTTGCCCAGTGTTCCCGCTTTCTCTTGAAGTACATAATCGGGGGTGCGCAATCTCAGCTCGCGGAAGAATTGTCCGCTCAGGCTTTCTGTATAATTTTGGCCCGTATGCACAAGCACATGTTTATCTGCATAGTGGTCCAGCTTCGGAATAATCAAGCTGAGCCGTATAATCTCCGGTCTTGTGCCGAGCACGGTCAATATTTTCATCGTTTTGGAACCCACCTTTGCTGTCATTGTTTCATTGAATTGTGAAGTTCAATGAATAATAGCCACCCAGCAGACTGGCTGTGCTCCGGCTTAATGTTCATCTCAAGCGGTCCGGCGTATGTTCACCCGGACCGTTGTTTGGCATTCTGTCTTTCCTTGAATGCGACTCGCTTCTGCTTGTGCGCTCTGGATCGCCGTGACAGGAGCCTCAATTTCCGCTTGAGTTTCTGTCTGGACTTGGAGCTTCGATACAATGGGGAGCCGTGAATTTTCTTGAGACGGATTCTGCCAGCACTTCTCCTCTTATACCTGCGATTTCGCAGTCGGGGATGCTTGCGGCTCTTTGGACATCTTGCCCGAATACTACGCTTGCGGTGAGGCAATTCAGGTGGTGACTCAGGCAAAAGGGAAGCTGGTTGTGGCAAACCCTGAATGGCTGCATATTCGATGGGCGGCAGACCCAGCACTGGCATTTGATTGATCACTGATTCGGGAAATTCCCGAACGGTGTTGGTATATGCCTCCGGTATTGCAGTGACCTGACGCAGCCCTCCGCCTTCCCTCGTCCATACAGGACCACCCGGCTGCTGAATCAACGGGAACCAATGCGGATGATGACATACCCATTGACTGACCATAACGTGCAGACTGCTTCGATAGGAATCAGGTCCGTAGATGCGCGTAGCCGCACTGTTGTTACGCACACCAATTCGTTCCGCTTCCTCGGGATGGTCGAGCAGATAGCTTACTTTTTGCGCCAGCATATCGCTGTTTCCCGGCTCTACCAAAAAATCTGCATTTCCGGTTGATTCCATCAATTCCACAAGTCCGCCCTGCGCGAAGGCTACCACAGGCTTGCCGTACACCAGACCCTCCAAAGCCGTCATACCAAAGCCTTCCTCCACCATGCTAGGAATCACCACAATATCCATTGCACTATAGGCTGTTGAGACGGATTCCTCGAATGAACTGAACTGGAAACGGCGGCTGTAACGAGACTGGCGAATCAAAGAGACACATTTTACGTAATACTCGGAATCCACTGAGCTGCCGATAATCCAGAAACGACACCTCGAATTGGTTTCGCACAGCTTTAGAGCCATGTGGACAAAAGGCAACAGCCCTTTGGCTTCGTAGATAAAGGAAGAAATATAACCAATGCAGATATGAAAATCCCGCAGTCCCAGCTTTTCACGTTTCCTTCTCCGTTCCAGCACATGTTCTTTGGGCGATGGCATCTCCGCATCCCGGCATGGAGACAAAACTGTATGCGGACGTGTCAGTCCCCCGCCATGCAAAGGACGCATAACCGCTTGCGAAATGCCGATGACCCATTGGCTATAACGCTCAATAATGGAAACAGAAACTGGCGTATGCGCATTCTGGTTAATGACTTCGGTTATTTTCCAGATCACCGGAATATCAAGCTCTTGAGCAGCTATTGCGGGCATGACATTCACACAGGTATTGACCAGCACCACATCAGGCCGGGATTGCCCAAGCATCTGAAGTAACGGTGCATACACCACATGGTTCCGCAAATTCTCTGCATCCTGTGCCAATCCCTCATAAGGGGTATACATGCCATGCAGCATGAACAGATTCTGAACCTGAACCGTGATGCCACGCTTGCGGGCCATTGAGGTCAGCCGTCCTTCACCTGGCGTTACCAAAATGCAATCGAAATACGTGCGAACGTCTAGACAAAATTGCAGCAGCAGCTTTTCCGCCCCCGTAATACTGCGAACATTACTGACATGGCTGAACAGCATCATTTTCGGCTTGATCGGAGTTCACCTCCTTATAAAATAGCAACCAGCGGACGTATGGATGGTCTTATGGGAATATGACCGACAGCAGTTGGTCAATCCGGTGACCATACGTGTGCTCCCGCAGGGTTCGTTCGAGAGCACGCAGAGCAATCTCACGACGCTCCTTTTCGTGTGTCAAATAAAACTCAATCTTCTCCAGCAGCTCCTGCTGGGAACTGTAAGTTTCAATCTCTTCCCCCGGCTTGTAAAAACGAGCCAGATCATCTCTTGTATCCGTCAGTTGCAACGTGCCACTGGCTGAAATCTCAAACGTGCGGGGATTGGGCGAAACCCCCGGAATTTTCAGTGCATTGTTGTTCACCGAATCATCCTGATGGGAACGATGAAGATTAATTATGATTTTGCTGCCGTTATACGAATCATTTGTCTCGGCTGGAGACATCCAGCGGCCCATCTCGATTTTGTCACCATACGATTGATAATCCGGGAGACGATCCCACCAGATTCCGTTGATTTTAATGTTACGGGCCATAAGCTGCGGCATAATCGGATTAAAGAAATAGATGCGATTCCAGTAGGCTGAGCCTGTAAATCCAATCTCCCGTCGTACTGAAGCAGGCGAGCTGAGTGGAAAATAGTGAGTCAAAAATGCCCCGAAGGGCAAGTAGTGCACCGATGTGCAACCCAGCTGACGATACAGTTCTATACAGTTCATTTCTAAGGTGAACACATAATCATAATTCGTCACCAATTTGGTCGTCGTGTCAGTGTAATAGGGATCGTCTGTCAGCCAGATGGCAGTAGGGATGCCCAACTTGCGTACCGCAGCAACCTGCTCTAGCGGAAAATCCATCCCGTCGAGTGCCAGCATCAGATTCGGACGGAGCTGAGCGGCAATATCTCCTACCGGCTGGCGCGGGTCTGTCACGGTAACCTGAGCCGTCATGCTCTGCAACGTGGTAATGATCGCCTCATCCAGTGGAGAATACGGAAGGCCTTTGCCCGAGACGACATACAGTACATGGATCTGTCGAAAAGGAAATGTCGCTTTCGTTCGCGACACAATCGCGTTAGCACGTCCGCGCAGGTATCCTTCATCGTATCCGTCATGGATTCCCGCCGCTCTCCCCTTCTCCCAGGAGGCTGCCGCTGTCTGGTGAACAGCTGGGTCATACGGTCCTGTCGTAGATATCGTCATCACTTTCACTCCTTACTGTTTATGGTGTTTACTTTAGGCCATCGCCTTGTCCAGCAATTCCTCCATGCGATTTGAGTACCTATGCTTTTGCATGGTTGTGTGCAGTGCGCGCCAGGCTATGCGTTCGCGTTCCCAGTCATGCTTGAGATAGTAGTCCAGCTTCACCTTCAGTTCCTCTGCTCCTGAGAAGGTTTCAATGTCATAGCCTGGTTGATAATAGCGGTGCAGATCTTTTCGCACATCCGTCATTTGAAGCGTCCCGCAAGCGGAAATTTCATATGTCCGAGGATTGATGGATTCCGCTGACAGCTGGTGTGTGTTCCGATTATCCAGTCCGGGGTCTGTCGGGCGGTGCATATTGATGACAATTTTGGAGCCGTTGTAGTATTGAGCGGTCTCTTCCGGATCCATAAAACCCGGTCGGATAAAGCGTTCCAGCACATCTCGCCGGGTCAGCCGATCCCAGTGCCCGCCTACGATCAGCACTCTTTTGTCCGCCAAGAAGGGAGCAAGGTAGTCGAACAGCTTCACACGGTTCCAGAAGGCATTTCCAATGAAGCAAATATCGTGCTGATGCTTACGCTCTACTCGCCGGGGATAAAAGATACGGGCTGACACAGCAAGCGGCAAATAGTGAACCTTTGTTATTCCCTGTTCGCGATAAAACGGCAGACAGGAAATTTCATGCGTAAAAACGACATCGTAGAATCGGCAGATCAACGCCGTATCCTCCGTAAAGTAGGGATCATCTACAAACCATATGGCCGTCCGAATGCCCAAGGCTCGTATTTGTTGTACCTGCTCCAGATGATCCGCCGGAAAGACATGCAGTCCGTTCATGACCAATACGAGGTCTGGACGGTGAGCCGCAGCGTCTGCCAGCATCGTAGCGGGGGTACCGATGACGCACGAGCTGCATATTTGGCTCAATGCTTCTTGCACACCTGTGTCTATAGCTGCGAAACCTTGCGGAATATACAATACTTTCAACTGGCGAACAGCAGGTTGTATTGCTACGACCTGTGACAGAGCAGCCGTGCAACCGCCCATTCTGCGTCCTTCCCGATAGCCACATCGGTATGCTTCGCGTTCATTTCCGCTTCGTTGATCATTCACATCCTTCACCCTGTCCTGTTGTAGGATAAACTTCTGTCACTCCTAAACTATATGCGGAGGGGTCAAACGCATCATGGACGACTGCCACTGCCCGGACAAAATTGGCGTTTGCCCGTCCAACTACCAAAACGCAAATAACCCCGAAGCTGCCAGCTTCGGGGGATTAACTGCAATAGATCATTGGCATAATTTACTGTGCCTTATAAGCGACTTGGTGGCCATCTTCATATCCTTTGGCAAAGCCCGAATTGAAGCCCTCATTGTAAGCAGCATCATATCCCTGCTGGAATGCCTGCGGGTCATGCTCTAATACAACAGAGGGCTGTGGATTCTCGACTGAAGGAGCTGCGACCGGGTTAGCTTGAGGTTTTTTCCGTCGCCGCGAAAGAGAACGTCTTCTACGTACAGGATAAAGTCCCCTTTTTCGGCGTCTTAGAGCAAGCAGATGTCTTCTTCTCCGTTTTAATCTGCGAATGCTGGAACGTCGGGCATCTCTACGTCTTTTGCGGGCTTTGGCTCGACTGATGCGTCCCCACCTTGTACTCATTTTCATTCCTCCTTTGCTTTCTCGTCTTGGTTTCACTTTTTTGCACAGGCACCTGGAGCCATGGCTTCGTCGGTTTCCCATATACCTGCCTTCTTAGTGGAATACCCGCCAGCATTTGCGTGATTTTTCCCTGATAGTTGCTGAGTAGACGGATGGTCTCTTCCAGACGGGGAGCCGACATATCCACATGGGGCGTCAAGTCCGCAAGACTGGTCAGCATCCGGGCAACGGCGTGCTGGCTGGCAGCAATAGACTCCATCATATCCAGCTTAATCTCACGTTCACGCCTCATGCTCATTAGCTCATATCCCCCGGGCCCATTCCTCCCATCATTCCTTCCATTCCGCCACCCTGCTGCTCATCCTGATCCAGCAATGCTTTAAGGTTGCTGCACAGTCCAGTCTGAAGCCGGGTCAATCCCTCCAGCATTTCCACCATCTGCTCATGAATTTCCAAAGGCCGTCCCAACTGCTCTTCATCGGTTTCAAATGCGGAAGGCGCCAGATGGTTCAGCGTCCAATTACGCATTTTCTCTGCTTCGACCGCCTTGGCCTCCAAAATCATAGATACATTCCGCTGCATCTTGGAGGCCGCATCCAGCATGTAAAGCATTGCTTTTTCCCTACTCATGTGTTCACTCCCTACCCTCGGTTGTTACACTACTCCTCTTCCGGATATGCCGTCTCCTTCACCACACGAACGAGCATTTCAGCCATGGCTTCCTGAAGGTCGGCAATACCGTTCAAATAGGCAACAATACTTTTGTTTACCTGTCCCGAACTATCCATAATGCCCGGAATCCCATCAAAACGCGGCTCCTCATCCGGCAGTTCATGGATGATCTGTGCCATGCGCACAACCACCTGCCGTTCCGCATCCAGCAGCCTCGACATCTGCTGCTGCGAGTGCGAAATATGGATCAGCAAATCATCTAATTCGTTATGCATAAGCCCCTCCTTTATGTGTTCCGCCTTGCGGAACGCACGAAATACCTACGGGCTTTCCGCTACTACAGCGTATGCCGCAGCGAGTAGTCGGTTCGCCTAAAAAAAGCCTATTCAATCATTACAAATGCCCTCGCAGCACTGGTGGAGCAATAATAGGCTGCTTCTCCGGCAATGCCAATAAATCTTCGGAGGACAAAAACTGAATGGGATAATCCTCAGCCCGCCAGCTCATCACGGCGTAGAAGGTAAGGAACGGTCTTTTCCAGCCGTTGCCGATTTGGTACAGTTGCCCGCCTTCAGCATACAGTAACTCGATCCAGCGCTTGCGTTGAGCCGGGATATGAAGTGTGGGCAGCATAGACATGTTCCCCAGCTCCGGAGCCGCCAGGACAAGCAAGGGTTCCTCGGGCGTTACAGCTACAGTGGGTACGTCAGTGCTACCG
>NZ_JCAJRU010000006.1:0-51150 GCF_059447605.1 Paenibacillus sp. N119s
TTTGTGCAATTGGATCTCGCACGATCTCTATACACGTTTAATGCTTTTTTCAGTCAAAGGTACATAATATCCTTTTCCATTCGGACCCATAGCGAACTTATTGCGAAGATGGATTAGATTAGGTCCGAATTTTGCCTCCAATTCTTCACGGAACTCATACAGGATTTCCATGATATAAATATCATGAATAATCACTTCCGTAATCGGCATCACAAGCCCCGGATGCAGCGTCCAGGCAGCGCGGCTGTCATCCCCGAGTGAAAGTATGCCAGCCACAACCTCCCGATCATCTATGCTAAGCACAATCCACCGACCACCGATTTCGGCTGTAATCTCCTCACTCATATCATGGCGGTAAACGGTAGCAAAATCAAAGTTAAGATCACCATATGCTACAATGACCACTTCAATTCCTTGCTGAGCGGCTTGCTCCAGGGCATCTCGGAACACCTCGGCATCCTCTTTCCAAATTTCCAGTAAAATTCGGTGTTTGGCTCCCTTCACACCTTCATTGATGCGGTTGATAATGGCTTCATACCCCGAAATATTCCAAATGTTCTCTCTATTTTGAAACGATGCTGTGTACTGCTCCAGACTCTCTTGCGCCACATTAAAAATCTGCTCTGCTTTGCGTTTTCTCTGGGCAATTAATTCATGTGGAGGAAGCGGCACATACAGAGGTGTATTTTCTTGACTGACCATGATGTCGCCACGGTTGACCATACCCGACAAAACCTCATAAATTTTGGATCTCGGGACTCCAGAGTTCAGTGAGACGGCATATCCCGAAAGTGGAGAGCTTTCCAACAAGGTCACATAAGCCTTGGCTTCATATTCACTAAAATTCAAATCACGCAGAATTTCTAATAGGTTTGGTTTTGATTTCATGACGTCTTCTCCTCAATTCATGTTCTTCCTTACTATATCACTTCCCCTTGACAAAAACTGATATACAAACTATCTTTTTAATAGCATTTTTATAGTAGTAACCATCGTAGCTACTATCATATTTTCATAGGGGATGACCTTAGGGAGGATTTAACTTGAACAAAGTCATAGCTCACCACAGCGAAAGCAACCGGATTTACTACAGTTCTACGATTCTAGCCCTATTAATTTGGAGCACCTCGTTTATTGCTACCAAAGCAGCCTATACGACGTTTCCTCCTATAACCTTGGGTCTATCCAGATTTATATTAGCTTCTATTGTATTAGGTATCGTTTTACTGATCAAAAAAGAACATGTCAAAGTAAAACCAAAAGATTTGGCTACGATTTCGTTTAGTGGAGTTTTGGGAATCACTCTTTATTTTTCAATGGAGAATATAGGGGTTAGCCTGACTACCGCTTCCAACGCAGCATTAATTGTCGCATCGTATCCCGCAATTACATCACTGCTTGAATTTATTTTGTACAAGGTCAAATTATCCAAATATAAAATCTGCGGTATAGCACTGGCCATGATTGGGGTATATTTCTTAACCTCTGTGGGCGAAAGTCCGGATGGCAAAAATCAACTCAACGGAAATTTAATATTGATTGGAACTGGATTTGCATGGGCGTTTTACACTTTTATGACGCGCAAGGTGGTGGACAAATATCCACCAGTGACGTTATCTTTTTATCAAACCGTTGCAGGTAGTATCTTTTTCATACCATTAGCCCTATTAGAAAAGGATAGCTGGCAGGCCCCGACCACGGGATCGTTTATGTTGCTTATGTATCTGGGTGTGTTTTGCTCTGTTATCGCATTTTTGCTTTATAATTACGGATTAATCAAGCTGTCACCGAGCAGTTCCGTTTCTTTAATGAATTTGGTTCCGATATTCGGGGTGATCTTCTCTGTCGTGCTATTGCATGAAACAGTTTCATGGCGCCAAATTATTGGCGGTCTGGTCGTTATTATAGGTGTACTCATGAGTGCACATCAAAAAAATACCTGAAACGATATTACAGATTAGTCCTGTTTGAATATGTGTTTCAATCTTACAATACCAGGGCGAGCGGCCTTTCTAAAAGTTTCTCGCCCAGTCAGTTATATCTATGCAGTCGGCTTTTTTTCTTTTATATAATAAAGGTGGTTATATTGATTGATGAGGTTATCCATAATTACAGACTGCTTAAGCACACTGGCATGATTAAAACCGTGCTTTGCTTGTAAAACATACAGCTTTTGACGGGCATTCTCAAGCTGTTGACGCAAAATGTCGTCTCTTATCATAATATATCCCTCCCTGTCGTAATAACAGTGTAAAGGGTTATGAATAATGCACTAAAAATAAGGGTTTGGGATAATTATCTAATTCACTTATCCGGCAGAATGAATATTCTGATCCGTTGCGTTATTTTGGGTTGAAGCCGTAAAAACGTTTTTTCCTTTCGCCCATAGCAACAACGCTGCAACCAGCAAGATGCCCCCGTTTAATACAAAGATCCAGCGAATGGGCATCCAGCTGCCAAGCATGCCGCCGATCAGCGGCCCCGCCATGGTTGCGAGCTGGGTAGCTGATTGATTCAGGCTAAAGGCTCGTCCGCGAAACTCCGGTTTGGTGACCTCCACAGTCATTGCATTGATCGCTGGCATCACAGACGCATAAAACAATCCGTATCCAAACCGCAGCGCACCAAAACCAACAAAGTTGGTTACAAAAAACTGCAAGATGTTCCCGATTCCGGAACCGATCAGCCCAATCAGCAGCACTTGTGCAAAGCCGATGTTCCCTCCAATCCGGCCCCATCGGGGAGCCATCAACACCGCCGCGATACCTACCGCTGAGAATACAATCCCGGAGCTTAAAGATGCATGACTGCGGTCCACACCCATTTCAAGCACATACACCGTAATTAGCGGTTCCAATATCATGACGGAAAAGGTGCTTAACCCAGCGAGAATAAGCAAAAAGTACAGCGGTCGATTCGCAATAGCCTCTTTGATATCATCACCCACATGCGAGCGGGTACTGGTCCCCTTGAAGCTATCCTCTCTAGCACCAAATGTCGCGATTAACGCAGATACCAATACAAGAGCCGCAGAGAAATAAAAGGCATTCCGATTGCCATAATAATGGCTCACTACACCGCCAATCAATGGGCCTATAATACTGCCCGTCGCTCCAGCAGTCGCCATAATGCCAAGGGCATAGCCCGTTTTTTCTTCAGGTGAGCCCGTTCCTACCAGCGCTATCGCCGCAGGAATAAATCCGGAGAGGAGTCCTTGAAACAAACGAACTCCTACAAATACGTATGGGTCTGTCACCAAAGCACATACCAGGTACAATATCGCCAGGCTAAAGCCTGATCGAATCAGCATCGGCTTACGTCCATACTTATCTGCAAGCGAGCCCCAAAACGGAGCAATCAGCGCGCTCGCTAAAAAAGTGACTCCAAAAGCAATCCCTGACCATAGTTCCAGCTGATTGTTTACGCCCAGTTCCGTATTCAGAAAAATAGGTAAAAACGGAATCGACACGGAATAGGCCATGCTGCAAAACAATACACCGATCCACAAAACAATCAGATTGCGCCTCCAATATAGATGCATGCTGCCACACGTCCCTTCTGTTCAATCCATTATTACCCTCTAAATTAGAAAAGTCTACCGTAACCCTTAGCCTTTCAGCGTGGAACAACCACGAAGAAGCTGATATAATCGAATGGAATGGAGATGATGAGATGGCTAAGAAAAGAAATTCGTCTTTCCCTGCTCCTGCAGCTCAGGACAAACCTGCTACGTTAAAGGATCTATTAAGTCAAGACGTGCTGAACAAACTTAAGGCTCAGGTCAATGAAGCACAAGCAGAACAGGACAAGCGTAAAGAAGACGAACGGCAACGTGCCCTCGAAGCAAAAAAAGCTGAACAAAAGAAGCTGGACAACAACTTTGAACACCTGTTGAATAACAGCGATTTGGACTGGCACAAATATAAATAAGCCAAAACCAGTGCGGTTTTGGCCTATCTTTACACTTTATGTTATAGCCAGTCACGAATATGTTGTACTGAGTACAACACCCCTATCCAAACCGGCAGACTGAACGCCATACCCCATATGAGACCTTTAGCCAGCTTTTTGTCTACCTCCATCATGATCCTGCCCCTTTCCTTGGGAATAGCAGCAGTATGGGTCAAGAATACGGCTTTCAAACCCGTATTTCCTTATCCCTAGCAAAAAAGGTATGATAGTACATGGAAAAGTGTTCTGCGCTGTCCCCAAACTATAAATTAGGATGTTACCCATCCAACCTTTCAGGAGGAATATCAATGAACCGAAAATCGATACGCCCATGGTACACGTTGTGCCTGCTGGCCATCATGCTCGTGCTGGTTGCCGGATGTGGCACAAAAGCGACCGATGTGGAAGCCGCAAGTCGGACAAACACCACAACTCCCGCTGCAACTAAAGACAAAAGCAAGGCTGTTTCACATCCGATTGTCACGATTGTCATGAATGATGGCAAGAAAATCAAGCTTGAGCTGTATCCGGAAGTAGCACCGAACACGGTTAACAATTTCATCTCCTTGGTGCAAAAGGGAGCTTATAACGGTACCATTTTCCATCGCGTCATCCCCGGCTTTATGATTCAGGGTGGTGATCCGCAAGGTAACGGTACAGGTGGCCCAGGTTACAGTATCAAAGGGGAATTCAAGAGTAACGGCTTTAACAATACACTCAAACATACACGTGGCGTATTATCCATGGCCCGCTCGGCGGATCTGGATTCCGCTGGATCGCAATTCTTTATCATGGTTGCCGATGCGGACTACCTCGATGGTCAATATGCCGCTTTCGGTAAAGTAACGTCCGGGATGGACGTGGTCGATGCTATCGTCAACTCCAAGCGGGATAGCAATGACAAACCCATCAAACCGGCTACGATGAAAAAAGTTACTGTTGATACGCTGGGTAAAAAATATCCAGAACCCGTCAAAGTAAAATAACCCGTCTTTCAAAACGGGATAACAGCAACGACCTTGTGCATAGGCATGAGGTCGTTTTTGCTGATCCCCTGATGCTTTCTAAGCTGCTGCCTCTAGGATGTAGTAAGAGTATATACACAAAAGGAAGCGTTTTCAATCATTATTTTTAGAGTTTTTTACTGTTTCATGGACTGTCAGCATTCGACAAAAATTACCAGACGCGCAGTAAAGTCATCTAATTGGATTTGGTCTCGACTGAACGAATACCTTCCATCTCTTGCAGCAGTGACAACAATTCCTCCACTCCCTCTGACCGTGACAGCTTTAGCAGCATATGAATAACCAATTGCTCACCATTATTGATGCGCTCTGCGTGAAAGCTGTGAATGGTCAGCTTCTTGTCTTCTAGCAGTTCTTTGATTCGAGTTAGTGCGCCCGGCTCATTATCAACCTGCACAACTACTTGCCGTGTAGAAGGGGTAGCCATTTGATAAAAACGACTATGGAGCAAGGACTGAGCCGCCAAAATAAACAGCGTTACACCCGCGCCAAGCCCATACATTCCTGCACCGACAGCAATCCCAATCCCGGCGGTAGTCCAGATGCCCGCAGCGGTGGTAAGCCCTTTGATTCTATTTTTTTGTGTGAAAATCATTCCTGCGCCGATAAAGCCAACTCCACTTATGACCTGCGCTGCTATTCTGGAAGGGTCCAGCGACAGGTTAGACCAAACCGTTTGATCCTGAAAACCATATTTGGATACCACCATCATAAGCGATGCCCCGATCCCGACAATGAAATGCGTGCGTATGCCGGCCTCCTTCATCCGGCTTTTGCGTTCATAACCGATTAACGCGCCGCACAACCCGGCAAACATGACCCGAATCAGGTAATCCCAATCCCACATACTTTTTTCACTCCACTATTGTTTATGTTTATACTTAGGCAAATGAGCCTTTATCCAGCCGTTATTTAGTTATTACCCAAACCCTTTAAGGAACCTTCACTTCATGCTCGGGAAGATTGCGATGTGCCTTTCTGCCCTTGAGCAGCCACAGCTCCGGTGTATCCTGCACACCATCCATACGCAAGCTAAACGCCCTTGTTGGCAGATTACGTACACGCAGCCATAGACGGTTTCCGTCTGCTGCTGCATCCACAAGCTCTAGCAGTGTTAGTGAATCACTCCTTAGCTTGTGGTTCAAACCGCGAGTTGAATTCGCGTTGTCCTCCCGACTCCAAATACGCAGTTCATCCACAGACGGGGCTGCAATCCGCTTGCTAAAAGAAATAACCACTTCGTCATCGGCTGAACGTACTGCCTTAAGTGGCACAGGAGGTTCATCGTACATGTAGCCTCCCAGATGGTACTCATAGGCAGTCCAGGCGTTGTAGTCGCCCTCCAGGGCGGCAGCCCCGAACTGCCGTGTCCACTCGCGGTCCCGCACCATCCGCGCGAGTGAACCGATATCCGCCTGCACCCCGAGGGGCAGGTCGGGATAATCGGCGCGTATGGACTGAGCGATGCGAGCGTAGCCGCGAATATACTGTGGCGGCAGGCGGCGGCGCATCCAGTCCGGCCAATGGGTCTGGAGTACATGCATATCCGGGGCTACGCAACCGATCATGGCTACCGCATCCAGACCCTGCCATTCCCGCAGCTGACCGTGAACATCGCCACGCCCGCTCACAGCAAGCGACCATGTCGCCACGCAGATGTCTGGCCGGACATCACGCACACCGCCCGCGCCGTTCACCAGTTCACGGATAAGCCCGTTCACAGCCTCCACGCGCAGATCTATCCACTGCGCGTACAGCTTCGGGACCTTCCGGTAGTAATTCCGCGCATGCTTATCGCGGAAATTCGGAATGTCCTCACCGTAGCGCGCGCGGAAGGCACGCTGTGCATGTGGCCCAATATCCCCGTACACTCCACTGCGCAGCCCGTTCCATTCGGGGAAATATGGCTCCGCCACCTCAAAACCGTCAAATGGAATATCGGTGACGAGCCGGGCAGCGGCCTTCTTTTTCCATTCTACATACTCCTGTGCAAAATGGGAAAGCCGCTGAAAGCCGTCATTCGGCTCACGCAACAGTTCCATGCGCCATTCCTTCCACGCTGGCGGCAGCTGGGACACGCCAAAAGCACCATTGCCCAGCACCATCGCCCACACCGCGATGCCCCTACGCTGAAAAGCAGCCACAAGCGCTCCATCCACTTCATTTTCACGCACAACAAAATAATGCACGGTCTGGTAGCCCGCAAGGGCGATCTCATCCGCTATGCTATCCCGCGACCGGTTGGCGTAATAGGGAAATAACGGATCAATTTGAATACTGGGACCGTTCAGGACCCATGGCTTCATTTTTCCAATTTGTGCTATAGCGTCTGTCGATTCGGATCGTTCCTCTCGCTTATTGTCCAATTCGATCCACCTCCGTCATTCACCTTTTCTCCAATATTTGCTCAGATCTATAGGTTTGAGCTATATGTTCGTACTGGTTCGCCTATGTTACCATATTTCGCAAATGGGGTGAAATACTGTTGCTACTGTTTCACCATTAGCGTTCAGAGGTATTGGAATAACGAGTCAGGTTTAGCTTATGAACGGAATGGGAGGAATAGTCAATGGCAGAGCAGAGATTGCAAGGAAAGATAGCAGTGGTCAGTGGTGGAGGTTCAGGAATCGGTAAAGCAACCGCTATTCGCTTTGCAGAACAAGGCGCCAAGGTAGTCATGCTGGATCGGACACCCGAGCATGCGGAGGAGACCAAAGCAATCATTGAGCAGGCTGGCGGTGAAGCACTTGTGCTGGAGTGTGATATTTCCAAGCCAGATATGATTCAGCAGGGGTTCGCTAAAGTCGCGGAAACCTACGGAAAGCTGGATATCGTGTTCGCCAACGCAGGTATCAATGGCACCATGGCCCCTATTGAGACTATGGAGCTGGAGGAATGGGACCGCACGATGAACATTAATCTACGCGGCACCTTCGCTACCGTTAAATATGCCGTTCCATACCTGAAAGAACGCGGCGGCAGCATTATCATTACCAGCTCGATCAACGGTAATCGAACCTTTTCGGGTATTGGATTCTCAGCCTACGCCTCCACCAAGGCAGCTCAGGTTGCTTTTATGAAAATGGCAGCGCTGGAGCTGGCCCGTTACAAAATTCGGGTCAACGCGATATGTCCGGGAGCGATCGATACGAAAATTGATGACAACACGTACCCTACCGAAGACTTGAAAAAGGTACAAATTCCTGTCGAATTTCCGAAGGGCGGACAGCACCCACTGGAAGACGCTCCTGGTGAGCCAGAGCAGGTGTCCAATCTGGTCTTGTTCCTCGCCTCAGACGAGTCGTCACATGTAACAGGTACGGAAATCTATGTAGACGGAGCGGAATCCCTGTTGCGTTAAGCTTAAAGGAGAACGTTGTACCCAGGCAAGTTTAGACATTCCCAGCAGCCTTATCTCTAGTTATTACTAGTGGAAAAGGCTGCTTTGTGCATGACGTGTGCATGGCTTTACCATGCTTCTATAGCACTCCGTCATCACCATACACAGCTCCTTTGCGAAGACGGACATACAGCCTGCCTCCTGGCAGCACCTCAAACAACAGCATCAGAAGAGAAAAGAATAACAGTGCAATGACCTCTTCTGCCAAAATATAAATAGGGTATGGCCCCAAAACATCCAGTATCGACGGTGTCGATGGCTTTCCGGTCAGAAACATATAGTTGGCACCGAGAGCACGATCTACAATCCACACCATCAACGCCAAGCCATTGAGAAATAGCATAACTCCCCCTACACTCTTCCACGTCGGTCGGAATCCAGCGATCCAGGTCATATATAGGGCGGCCAAAATAATAGCACTATGAGCTACGAAAAAATGGATAAAACGATAGTGCGGAAATGCATAAGCCAAATTAGGCGTGAGTACTGCTTGAAGCGCTCCTCCAATTCCGGCAAATAGGATTATCGGATATAACCAGCGGCTGCGGAAAATAAGCATGAGGATAGACAACAGCAGTGTCACACTGCACAGCTCCAAGGGCAATGAGGTCTGAACATCCCAAATATGCTGCGCCACATACCATATATTCAATGTCACCTCTGAAAGTATGAGGATCGTAATTAGTAGCCAGCGAATTCCCTCACTTACAGGCTTATGCGATCCAATCCAGCCCCGCGTCAGCCACAGCAGCAAAACGCATACAATAAGCCCCAGTACAGCCAACCCATGCGACGGAGTAAAAGCCTCGAACCCTTCCGGCGCGTACGCATCCACCCAAGACCCTGACCCTAGCCAGTCCATAGGAAGCCCCTTTCGATCGATCTCTTTTTTTCTTCATATCTTATATCCTCCATTTTATACCAAACAGTCGAATATGTTCTAGCCCTCTTTCTTGCTTGTTCCATACCTTAAGCTTTATGATAAAAGATATCATATTCAAAGGAGAGCCCTCATGCCTATTAATCGCCGATTAATTACAGATCAGGATTTCAGCGAAGCACTAGAGCGTCATCTTCGTGTCCGGGTATTTCAAGATGACCAATTGATTGGCTCGGGCGGGATTATTATCCGTTTTGACGATCAGACCATCGTTGTGCAGTCCAGCGTCAGTGATCTGGCCTACCATTCCAGAAAACAATGTGAGTTTTTTGAAATTAAAAAATAGCCACCGCACACTGGAGAACGATTTTTTTCGTTTTCCGGTGTACAGCGGCTAAGTTTAGTTGTTCTATTGGTATGCATTATATCTCACATGACGGTAATAGTTACAGCTGCATTCCGCGTGTTTTCAGCATAAGTTTATTGGTAAGCACTTTCAAATCCTCGGAAGAAGATGAGATTTCCTGCATAATTGCCGTCTCCTCATGAGCAGCCTTATAAATTTTGTGAGCCCCCTCAGAGAACGCCCCTGACATTTGTTGAATACGATGAATCTGCTCAAAGGTTTGATCCACCCGGTTCGTTTGCTCTGTTACAGCTTCTTCCATGGTACGGATGCTTTCGACAAATTCACGTACAATGGCGTTCAAACGGTTCAGCGTCTGATCCACAGAGCTTGTCCGTTCCGCCTCAGCACTGACCAAGGACGTTTGCTGATGCATCAACTCCACGGTCTCAACGATTTGCGACTGTACACGGCTAACGATGGCATTAATTTGCTGTACAGATTCCGTACTTTGGGCGGCAAGTGCGCGGATTTGGTGCGCCACTACAGCAAAGCCGTTCCCTTCTTCTCCCGCACGCGCTGCTTCTATGGAAGCATTCAGTGCCAACAGATGGGTCTGTTCAGCAATATCCTTCACAGTGCTTGTAATCGCTTCAATTTGAGAAGCTTCTTGTTCCAGTCGTGCAATCACCTGCTGTGAACGGCTATGTGAAGCTGTCAGCTCACCCATTCCATCCATCAGGGATGAAAACACAGTCTGCGTCGAATCCACGGAATGCTCCATGTGGCCTGACAGTTCCAGCATATGCCCCGATTTGTTGCGCATCAATTTAAAATCGCCCAGCATTCGATCCGCTGTTTTAATAGATTTGGCAGATGCTTGCTTTTGCTGCTCCACGCCATCCAGAATATCTTCTACCACCGTAGACATGGACTCGATTTGCGCCGTAGCTTGCACAATAGCCAAGCTCAGATTTTCCGCACTTTGCGAAGTTGTTCTGGTGCTATACGAGATCTCATTGAACATATCTTTAATGTTCAGCATCAGATGCCGAAATGCATCGTACAACACTTTGATTTCATCATCAGAACGACGCTCTGGAATGACGACAGACAGGTTGCCTGCCGAAGCTTCCTCTGCCGCCTTAGCCAATCTAACAATTGGCCGTGTAAGTAATTTTGAGATCAACCAGCCCAAAATGCCACTCCACAGGACGCCCAATAACAAAATGATCGAAGTATACACCCATTCCTGTGTACCTTGAGCAAGCCAGTCCTTGAGTACAAAAATAAAAAAAGCGCTTGTTCCATAGGTTATTGCTGAAATCGAGACAAATGCAGTAACCATTTTCGTACCTAGTGACATCTTCATGTACTGTAGCCCACCTCAAAAAACTCAAATTTGATTCCATTTTACCATAAAATTGCTACATTTCTAGTAGTATTTTTCACAGACACCTATATTTATAAGCATAAAGATGCAGGTCTCTAAGTCCCCTGACCTAACTACAAAAACAATATGTTATTCAGACAGAAATTTACGCCAAAAAAGCGGACGAATCGCGCTGCCGCTTACGTTGCAGGCTATTCACCACATCTAAAACGCTCTATTACTCCGCAATGCCATTTTCCATTATTGAGAATAATTGTTGTTTTCCTGCTCAACAACCGCCTTTTTAATCGCTTCAATTGTGTCTATTTGATGACTGTTTTTTTCCAGTACAGTAAACTCCCATAATCCGCTGGTCAGCTTGTCTCCTTGCTGGATATCAAAACGTTCTGAAAGCATCCAACCGCCAATCGTATATACGTCCCCGACCTCAATATCCGTCTCCAAGCGCCGATTGACTTCATGAATAAGCGCCTGTGATTTGAGTATGTAACGATGATCATCTTTTTTGGTAATGAGTGGTGTTAGCGCTGTAGGGATTTCAGTATCTGTATAAGAAGGAATGTCTCCCACAATCTCCTCCATAATGTCCTCCAGGGTGACAAGCCCAGACGTACCACCATATTCATCCACCAGCACCGCTACTGGAATACGTCGTTTTTGCATCTGAATTAGCAAATCCCGAGCCTGGACCGTCTCGATCACCTGAAGCACCGGATGAATGTAAGATGCCATCGTCGTGTTCCCCGTGCTATGTCCACGGGCCAAATCATGCAGAGCTTCCTTCACGCGAATCATCCCGATAATCCGATCCCGGTCCCCATGTTCAGCTACAGGTAGAAAATTATAGACCTTGTCCTCGATCAGCTCCATAAACTCGGCTACCGTTGCCTGGTGAGAAATGGAACGAATGTGGATGCGTGGTACCATAATTTCCTGGGCTGCACGGTCGTCAAAATCAAATACATTGTTTAGATATCGATATTCTGTCGGCGTAATTTCACCACTACGATAGCCTTCAGATAACGCCAGACGAAGCTCAGCTTCACTGAGTGCCGCATCTTCTTCAGATACCTTTTTCAGCCCAAAGAGACCCGTAATGACACGTGAAGAGCGACTGAGCACCCAGTTCAGGGGATACGTTATTTTATAGAACACTGTAATTGGACGGGCAAAAAACAATGCCATCGGTTCGGCAATTTGGATGGCAAATGTTTTGGGCACCAGTTCCCCAACGACCACCTCAAAATAGGTCAAAATCAAAAAAGCCAGCAAAAAGGAGAGTATCCCCGTTAATCCGGCCGGAATATGTGCCAACACAAACAGGGGATGCAGCAGCTTCTCAACTGTAGATTCCCCTAACCAGCCCAGCGCCATTGAAGTTAGTGTTGTACCAAGCTGACAAGCGGATAAGTACTCATCGAGCCGAGATAGAATATTTTTAACGGCTTTCGCGTTTTTATTGCCCTCTGAGGCCAATTGATTGATACGGGATACCCGTACACGAATAATGGAATACTCCGAGGCCACAAAAAAAGCAGTTAAGGTGATAAGTAAAATAACCAGAATGATATTTATCGTTTCCATAGCCCTCTCTTGCCCCGTTGATGACGAAGCAAGAAGCACCCCCTTTGACATTCATTTTTGGATGGAATCATCGTATGAATAATGATGCCCATAATCGTGTATTACCCAAAAATGATAAGGAATAGACTATGTAGGACTTTGTTAACGAATCGCCAGCGGACTCTTTTGCACGATATCTATCCATTGATCAGCTATGAGCTGGTGCCCGACCGCTGTCGGATGAACCCCGTCATGCAGCCAATAGGAAGCGTCCGCCTTCGTAGCGGCTTCGTTCAACATGCTTTGGAGCGGCACAAATACGGCCCCATATTGGTCGGCAAGTTGTCGTACAATCCGCTGGTATCCCGTTATTTTTTCTTGCCAAATATCCCAGCGCGCCTCAGTAGCTCCTGTTTTCAAAATAAACGGCTCACACAACACCAGCCCGATCTCTGGCATCACTTCCCGCGTTTCCTCCAGCAGGTGGTCATAGGCTCGTTCAAATCGGTCCGTCACCCCGGACGGCTCCTGCTCCACGATCCGCCAGGCATCGTTCACTCCGATCAGAATACTGAGCAAGTCCGGCTGTAGACTAAACGTGTCTTCATTCCAACGTGCATACAAATCCGAAGCCCGATCCCCTGAAACTCCCCCGATTCACAAATTCAGGCTGCGTTGCAGTCAAGCGACTCCCAAGTGCCCCAGCGATCAGATACACATAGCTCTGCCCCAACCAATGGTTGGCGTCCTCATTCCGTCCCCTTCCCCCATCTGTAATGGAATCTCCTTGAAAAAGAATACGTGTGTGTCCTGTACTCGACATTTTCCATGGTCCCCCTTCACAATTTCCAATAATACCCTTATCATACCCCGTATTCTCCAAATTGGAAAGCGGTTTCAGAAAATCTAGGAGCAAAGGCGATCGCCATCGCTCATTCCGCAACTTCTAGGAAAAATCCCATTCATTTTCACACCGCTCGGTACTTACACACCTCGCGAAAATTACAGCCTCCGCATACTCTGCGTGAAGGCATGGGCGTAAAGAAAGACTCAGGCTTGGGGCGATTATAGTAATCGTCATCAAGACAGGATTTCATTTCCTCGATGTAACGGCCTACATTGCCAACTACCTTGTCGATCTCCTCTGGCGTGGGGCGATATACTTCATGCTCTCCTGTCATCAGGTACTCCACGCGCACCTCAATCTTCTCCAATGGAAGCTGATAGTGCTCCTGCACATAGGAAGCATACAAAAATAACTGGTCGGAGAAGTCGCCCTCCTTACCTGTTTTCCAATCTACAATCACCATGTCTCCGTTGTCCCTGCGATAGAGCAAATCCATTTTGACATATACTTTTGTCTCGTGTAGGAGCATCGTATCCCATTTTTCCACCTCAACGATTCGAGCCTGCCCCTGTTGCAGCTCACGCCAAACCGCGGTACGGTACAAATTGCGCACCACCGCGTGCTGTCGCTCCTTAATCTGGGCAATCCGTTCCGGTAGCACCTCGTCTCCGTAATAAATCTCTGCCAGCATGACGCGATTTTTGGGATCTTGCAGCCATAGCTCACGGTGCAATGATTCCTTGTAGCTGTCATTCAGCATGTTCTTCATAGCTGTCTCCAGAAATGCGGTGCGCGGGATCGTCCCTTTTTCCATCCACCCTCGTATGACCGATTCACACATTTGATGCGTAATATTTCCGAATAAAATATATAAGTTGCTCAGTTGCTTAAGCCGATACAAGGTCACTTGCTCTTCAGTGCCCTGTGCCGAATTCCAGCCATTATGTGAGCCGTAATAATGATAATAGTATTTGCGTAAGCACTCATCGAACGTTTGGGCCCTCGATTGTGAATAGGACCAGGACGGATATATTGCCATGACAGGCCCTCCTTCATTTGAACTTCCATCCCTCTATTATAACGCATCCCTGAGCTGTATCGGCTATAAAAACGACAAAAGACTTTAACCCATAGGTTAAAGTCTCCGACTGACTAGTTAGTACACCCGCTACGAGTCCGTTCAGCATGGATCAATTCACTTACATTAACAGCGCCATCCTCACGGACGTTGACTACAAGTACTGGAGTTCCCAACATTGCGCTGATCCACGCCTTGTAATCATTCACATGATCATTTGGAAGAATCGTCAAGATCACACCGGCAAAGCCTCCACCATGTACTCTGCATGCGCTGTCGTCAATTGATTTTAAATACATTTCCGTTAGGGCCAGTGCAACCGATACATCTTGTTCCCGATCCATCCTACTTCTATATACGTTCTGTAGCCATTTCCATGAAGAATTACCGGATTCAGTGACGAGTTTTAAAAAATCAGAAAAGCGCCTTTCCTCCAGCGATTTCACCTGCTCATCCACACGCTTATTTTCTTCAAAAAAATGCAAAGCACGAAGTACTGCCCGATCCCCAGCTTTTTCCCTAACCATCTTGAGATTGGCATACAGATCCTCAGGCGATAAGTCACGGCAAACAGAAGCGCCTAAAGACTGAGCCACAGCACGCATTTCGTTCGGCACCGCTGCGTAATCATCTGTTAAATCAGCGTGATTTCCACCTGTATTTACAATAACCAGGGAATATCCGTTTTGCTCAAAATTCCAATGGACTGGTTTGATGATGGGTTCCTTGGGATTTTCAAAATCAATGGAAATCAAGCCGCCATATGCGCAAGCCATCTGATCGAGCAGCCCTGAAGGCTTGTTCCAATAGACATTCTCCGCATACTGACCAATTTTGGATGTAGCAACAGTGTCTAACGCGCCCTCGTTATAAAAATGATTTAATATCGTGCATATCAGCATTTCAAACGAAGCGGAAGAGCTTAAACCTGAAGCAGAGAATACATTACTTGATATATAAGCTTGAAAGCCTCCGATGCGATACCCGAATTCAAGCAAACCTGCCGCAATGCCACGGACCAGCAACATCGTACCGTCATCCTCCGGTTTTGGCGACAAGTCGTTTAAATCAATGACGTATTTCGTTTGGTAGCCTTCAGAAAAGAATGTTATAACGGATTCCTCTACTTTAGCAGCCACACCGATCGTATCAAGTGTGATACTGCCGGCTAAACAATTCAATATCCCCTACACCAAAATGCTCCTGATACGCCTGTATAAGTGATTGATATCGAGAGGTTTGCTCGGAAATTTGTTGCTGGCCGTACATCCGTGCGAGAACAATCTGTCCCTCGCTTGAATTCAATAGCTCCATATCTTTCATCGTATATCCCCCTACTTGTATGTGTGCTTCCACTCAGAATGATGCTTTAATTATCTCAATTTTCCCTACGTAAAAGTATGGCACAATTTCAATCTGTAAGCGCTTATTTTAATCGCTTTACTGAGCATTTTACCAATATAACTAAAAAAGAACCAGCCCCTAATCGGGGCCGGTTCCAAGATGTGCTTAATTTCTTTTTAATCGCGTTTCAGTACATATTCTCCAGCACTGTTACGAGTTACAGTGGCGCCTAGCGCCTCCGCAACAGATTTGAAAGGAACATACAATGTGCCATATTCATCCGTATATGGAGCTTGTGGCAAGGTCAATGTGCTTCCTTCCAATACAGCCTGCTTGGAGCCACTTTTCAGCTTAATCGTTTTACCCGTAATATCATCAATTACTGTTGTTTGTTTGGCAGCTGCATCCCATTTTAATTCTGCGCTTAGTTCGCCTGTCAGTTCACGCAATGGGATGAAAGTCGTACCTTTACGATTCTCCAAGACGTAGTAATCGTCTTTAGGATCGAAAGTGGTTTCTACTTTTGTAATTTCCAAATCATTTTTTAAAATATTGTAGATCGGGGAATTTGTTTCAAAGTTACGCAGTGTTGCTCCTGGGGTTAATTCAGCTTGGTTATTCAAGTCAATCACACCGTTAGAAATATCTACTTTATCGGCCGTCACACTACCGTTGACGTTCCAGGCTTGAGTCTCGGTCAGAACGGTAAAGGATTTCACTGGAAGACCGTCGATGTCTGGCAATGCAACTGTCAGGTCTGACAGCGCTTTGCGAACATTTCCTTTTTCATCAAAATACATGTCGCTTTTCAGCACCGTGTTTGCACTCAGAACTGTTTTGATTTCAGGTGCCTGTGCATACATGGTGTTAACTCCTGCATCATACTGCGCCACAGCCAGATCCAAATACTTTTTAACCTCGGTGTAAGCCTCGTTGACCAGTTTTTCCTTGTTTTCATTCAGTTCCGTTATTACTTTATCACTACCTTCAATAGCCATACCGGAAGTGATCGTTTTAGTCACATCAATGGCTTGACTGATCAGTTCTTTCAAGCCTGCCTCGTCCTTGGCCAGATTTTCCAGGAACGGTTTTACCAATGCAACCAGTTCATCACCGCGCAGTTCTGCATGGAGATGGGTCAGTTTCACCTTGTCTTTTTCACCGTACACTTCTTCAGTTACAGACGTTGCAGAAATGGTCGAAGGGTTAGGAGCATGCTTGAGCATAAGTGCAGCCGCTGTTTTGGTCAGGGCTCTCACATCTTTGGAATATACATACGGATCAAACCCAGCAGGCAGACCGCTCAAACGCTCATGCGAGTTTAAAGATATGTAATAAGGTTTTTTAGCACCTTCCAATTGAATAGCGATACCTTGGCGATCCAAAGCAAGCTCAAATGGCAGATTATACTTATCAATGTGCAATGTACCCTTGGCAGAAACAATTTCCTCCGACTGTACCTTGGCTTCATCTACAGTCACCGAAATCGAATTAAGCAAATTTATGATTTCCTGATCTCCTTGTGTGATTCCTTCTCTTGGAGTTAATTTAAGTGAAATCTTCTCCGTTGTTTGCTGGGATTTCACATCAAGTGTTCCCAATAAATTTTTACTTACATCAAATCCGCCTACTGCCTGGCAACCTGTCAAAGCTACCATTAACAGAATAAGAGGGACGGCAATCCATTTTTTTATATTCATATTAATCCCCTTTCAAAATATTTCCCTGATCCCTTCTATTATCTCAGTGTTAATACGCATTGTAAATGAGTAGAACGGAAAATAGAGCTAGTCATTTAGGATCAATTTTCAGCCTGAAGCATCCGGTAAGCCAGAAGTGCCATCTCCAGGCAACGGCGCTTATCAGGGTCTGTCAAATTTCCTTCTACAATTTCGTTGATTTTATCCAGCCGATTATAGAGGGTCTGCCTATGAATATACAGAATTCCGGCAGTATCACGCTTGGAGCCATGGCATTGAAAGTAGGCATCCAGCGTATCCAGAAGCTGCATATGGTGCTCACGATCATGTGCAATCAACTCCCCCAAATGGTCTTGTACAAATTCTTGTAGAAAAGGAATACGAGGCACTGCTTTCAACAATTGATAGATTCCGATGGTGTCGTAAAATAGCTGATCCTTCATCACCGGGACGCTTCGCGCGACTTCAATGACCTGATAGGCCTCTTGAAAACTACGGTCCATCCCTGTCATGCGATGTCTCATCTTGCCAAAACCTGCATGAATGCGCACTTTGTCAAGCTGTCCTGCGGCATAGTTCTGGATATACTGGACCGTATGGGCCAGCACCTTTTTCATCTGTGCTGCGGAACGCAGCGTTAATTCCTCCTTGGCACAAAGGATGTAGCATTGACTTCCCTTCATCATTAACAGATTGTGCAACGTTTCTTTTTTCAGCAGAGAACGAAGCAGCACTAATACATCCTGATTGATGGATTCCTTGCGCACCTGACTGGCGTCCTTGTCCTGATGCTCTACCTCAATGATCCCTGCCCAAAATAAATACCGTCCCTTCGTTAACAATCGCAGTCCCATCCGGGTCTGGGCCTGTTCTTCACTCGGAAGCTGGCCGTTCAACACATCCTGAATCAGTTCATTTTGATTACGTAGCAATCGGTCTTCAAGAAACTGTGTTCTCAGTACCAATGTAGCGGCCGCCTTGGCTGTGTAATCAATGAGCAGCGATATTTCCTCGGTCGGCATTTCACTATGCAGGACCACACCTACCGCAGAAAACACCTGACCGAAGCATACAACAGGCTGAAACAAGACAGCAGTGGATTCATTCAGGTGAAACAGCAGGTGCCCTTCCCGATCGGCCGTCATACTTGATTCCACTTCATGGGCGTAAAAATCTGCAATATGGTCTGCCACATCCGCCTGGACGGAGGGCACGAATCGATTGGTATCAATGGAGGACATGTAGATGACCTGCCGGGCAGCATAGTCATGAAGCACACGCAAGAGAGCATTCATATCGGTGCTGCGCAGAGTTTCCTGCTGAAGCTGACGTGAAAATCGCTCCAGATCTTTTAACAGTTCATGATGTCGGTTAATAAGTAGGGAGTGAATATCTTGTGTAATTTCAACAAAACGCACCGGCTGCTCAAATACGATGACCGGGAAGTGATGCCGTTCCGCCAACTCCAGTATTTCCGAGGGAATCTCATGGATGCTCGTGCCGAGCTCTACACATAATCCTGCGGCTTCCGAGCGGATCAGTTGTTCCATATACTCGGCGCGTTCTTCCCCCTTCCGGGTTAGCCACAGGCCGGTCGTCAAAATCAGGTCATGACGGCTCACAAAGGGGGATACATTGGTGATTTCTAACACATGAACCCAGCCCACACGGCGATTCACGCCCTGTTCCCCAGCAGCCAGCTTCGCCCGCCGGAATACAGGACGTTCCAGCACATCCGCAATGGTAAATGTTTTTTTACCCTTCATCGGCATTCTCCTTATGTGTATGTTTTCATGTCATTTTATATGACATATATTCATCAAAAAGTCGAGCCTTTAAGTCAGATAATCCGACAAAATGTATGATGCCAAGGAGTTAACCCCCTTGTAAACTGTACCTAATCTAACATGAATTGCATTTATCGGCTTGAGTCCATGTAACTAATCGGTAAACTGCATACAAATGATAGTGCCATTTTTGATTTTGCAGCATAGCTGCACTAAAAAGAATTATTTGCTGTGGGATAACAATTATTTTTTAGGAGAGGTGAACGAAATGAAAATTGGGATTCCGAAAGAGATTAAGAACAATGAAAACCGTGTCGCTCTGACACCTGCGGGGGCTGCTCAAATGATTCAACACGGACATCATGTATTTGTAGAAAGCCATGCAGGTGCTGAAAGCGGCTTTACAGACGGAGATTATGCCACTGCAGGGGCTACCCTTGTACAGCAAGCTGCGGATGTGTGGTCCCAGGCGGATCTTGTTATCAAAGTAAAAGAGCCGCTTCCCTCTGAATACGGGTATTTTCGGCCAGATTTGATTTTGTTCACCTATCTGCATCTGGCTGCCGAGCCCGCACTCGCCCGGGCTTTAACAGACAGCGGCGTAGCTGCCATTTCCTACGAAACGCTAGATATTGAAGGAAGCCTGCCGCTGCTTACACCCATGAGCGAGGTTGCAGGCCGAATGGCTGTACAAATCGGAGCACAGCTGTTGGAGAAACCAAAAGGGGGGAAAGGCATCCTGCTGGCAGGTGTGCCGGGGGTCAAACGCGGTAAAGTGACTATTATTGGCGGAGGGGTGGTCGGCACCAATGCGGCCAAGGTCGCCATCGGTCTCGGCGCAGATGTTACACTGATCGATCTGAGCCTGCCAAGACTGCGCCAGCTGGACGATATTTTTGGTAATCAGCTTCATACGCTGGTATCGACCCCCTCCAACATTGCGGAAGCCGTGGCGCAAAGCGATCTGCTGATCGGCGCTGTCCTGATCACCGGTGCCAAAGCCCCACGGCTCGTAACAGAGGCCATGGTGCAGACCATGCAACCCGGCTCAGTGATTGTCGATGTCGCCATTGACCAAGGTGGCATTGTCGAGACGATTGACCATATCACGACACACGATCAGCCAACCTATGTAAAACATGGCGTCATTCACTATGCAGTAGCGAACATGCCCGGTGCGGTGCCGCAAACCTCCACGCTCGCTCTGACGAACGCGACGCTTCCCTATGCTCTCCAACTTGCGGATCTTGGCGTGCAAGAGGCGCTTCGCAGAAGCAAGCCGCTGCTTAGCGGTGCCAATGTCCTGAATGGACATATCACCTACGAAGCAGTCGCCCGTGATCTGGGGTATCCTTATGTTCCTGCGGAACAGGCATGGCAGGCCAAAGCCTTGCAATAAAATCGAAGCAGCACAAAGAACCACACACTTTTTCCCGCAGGGATTGAAGTGTATGGTTCTTTCTTTGTATGCTAACTGCATCTAACATATTTAATCGCATTTAGACGGCTTCTGACGAAAGGAACGCTTGGAGACGGCGATAAATATCTGTGATTTCTTCCAGCGACATGCGCACCAATCCACTAGACGAGGGTGCCACGAATTCATGCATTTCAGGGATTAGCGGTTCAGGCTGAAATCCCCAATCTGCTTTGGATTTTTTACTATATTCGGTGTACACGCCTTTGCCGACAAAGCAAGCGACCTTCGGGCGGTACTCCATAAGCTTCGCATGCAGCTTCAGACGTCCTTCGGCGTATTCCTCTCGTGTAATGTCCTCCACTCCCCTAGTGGGACGAGAGACAATGTTGGTAAAACCGTAGCCTAGCTTTAGCAGCTCTCGATCTTCCGATGGATCGTACAAGCGAGGCGTCAAGCCAGCCCCCTCCAATATGCGCCAAAAGCGGTTGCGTGGATTCGCATAATGATGCCCTACCTCGCCTGATTTCAAACTGGGATTAAAGCCGATAAATACAACGGATAATCCATAGTCGAGATGATCGTCTACCTCGTGCAGTTCAGTCTCTGGCTCTGTCATCGGCTCCCTCCTTCCTCAAACCATATCCAGCGGCTGCTTTCTCGTTGGTGACGGGAAAGCTTCGTCTATTTGATCAAGTTGTTCATGGGTGAGCCGAATGTTCGCTGCCGCTGCATTTTCTCGTACATGCGATTCTTGCACAGCCTTGGGGATTGCCCACACATCACCGTCCCGTATGACCCATGCGAGTGCAATTTGCGATGGTGTTACCCCATGGCTGGCAGCAATGTCTAACATAACAGGATGCTCCAGCAGCCCCCGTCGCAGGCGTCCACCTTGGGCAATCGGGCAATAGGCCATTACAGGTACCCCATGCGTACGGCTCCAGGGAAGCAGATCATATTCGATACCTCGTGAAGCTGCATGATACAGCACTTGGTTGACAGCACAGGCTTCGCCCCCACTCAGGCTCCATAACTCCTCCATATCGGACTTGTCCAGATTGGATACGCCCCAGTTACGGATTTTGCCCTGCTCACGCAGTTTTTCCATGCCCTGTATTGTCTCTTCCAGTGGAATATTCCCGCGCCAATGCAGCAGGTACATGTCCACATACTCGGTTCCCATCCGGGTTAGGCTCGCTTCACAGGCTTGAGCCAATCCTTGACGGTCCGCATGATGGGGGTAAGCTTTGCTGACGAGATATACATCGTCCCGGCGGCCCCGAATGGCTTCCCCGACGATCTCTTCTGCGCCGCCTTCCGCATACATTTCAGCCGTGTCCACCAGCGTCATCCCCAGCTCGAAGCCAAGTTGAAGCGCACGTACCTCCTCCTGCCGGAGCGAGGCTTTTTCACCCATATTCCACGTGCCCTGTCCGATGAGGGGTACTTCACGACCGTCCGTCCAGGTAATCGCATTTTTCTTATGTTGACTTTGACCCATATACATTCCCTCCTTAGGAGTTTGGTGTCACAGGCTTGTCAAATACATGACTCTGCGTCCAGTGCTGACCACCATCCGAAGTGGTATACATAATTGGAGCCTTCTCTGAATCCGAGAAAATAGCCCAGCCTTCCTTGGCATTGGCCATCCCGATTTGCTGGTTGCCATAACCATCAAAGCCTTGCTTGCCGTTGTTCCACGTCTTGCCACCGTCATGGGTCCAACCAATCGTATTAGGCTTGTCGCACGGTGCACAGTAGCCTCCCATCAGTGCGGTACTGCTGTTAACCGCATAGAGCATGCCTGGCGCTGTCCCTTCATTTTTAGAAACCTGGTTGTCCTGCTGGCTAACACCTGGTGCCGGGCCGCCGCCAGCGGTGGAATTCCCCAGTACAGTGCGCCAGCTTTGTCCACGATCAGCAGTATGCCAAAGCGAATACGAGGTCTGATTCATCCCCGTGTCTCCAATTAGCTCAATCCATGCATTGCCCCGCTCTACCGAACGAATAGTTACTCCGTTTAGAGGTCCTTCGGTTGTTCGCGACATAACGGTAGTCCAATTTTGGCCCCCGTTACCGGTATGTAAAATCTGGATCGAGCCTTCTGTCTTCTGAGTTACCGCCCAGCCGTTTTGCCGATCATGGTAATACGGTTGCCCTACCGTGTGGTCAGGAACGGGGAGCGAAGACCAGCTTTGCCCTCCATCTTTGGTATATTGGTTGCCACTGAATCCTTCTTTGGATGATACAAAGTGTAAGAATCCCGCTTGTCCTTGCTTAGGCATAGTCCCGACAGCTTCCCAACGCTTACCGCCATCGGAAGTTGCCAGCAATGAACCGCTATCTTCCATAACAGCCCAGGCCTGCTCTCCATTCAAGGCAAAAATCTGTTGAACTGTACCCTGACCATGATACTGCACATTCCAAGCCGAACCAACTGAACCAGATGCGGCCGCATCTGTTCGGGCAATCCATCCATTGCCGCCGATCCAGCCGGATTGGCCGTCGATCAATCGTAATGCAGTAATATTGTCCATGCGGACCTTTGCTATATTAGCGCCTGTCGAAGCCTGCCCTCCTGTTTCCACTGGTTTGCCAGTGCTGGACGCGGTGGTGCTATTTTTACCGTCAGAAGCAGTCTGCTGTTCCGGTGTAGCTACAGCGGCTCCCGAACCATTGACTTGTGCTGATGCGGCATCCTTTGGTTTGTTCTGAGCCGGTTGTCCTGTTTGTGAGCCTGTTTCACAACCTGCTGCCACTATGGCCACGGCGAGCAAAAGCACCCAAACCGATGTTTTTTTCTTCATTTTGTTCATCCCCTTATGTTGTTGATATACCTGCTGCGCGGGTCATTGTATTCACAGCAAAGTATACTCTATGTATTACCCTACTGTACTGGTTTCACTCTTATGGTGAAACTACGATACTGTCTGTATGCGATCATCCATATAGGATTACGAGATAGGATTACGAGTTTACAGGAACAAAGCCACCCTTTTCGATAGCCTGCGTTCCTGCTTCGCTTTGCAGCCATTCGAGTAATCGTTGCATAGAAGCACGTGGTTTCTCGCCTTCGCGTGTAACTACAAACAGTTGAGCTGTGAATGGATATTGTTTCGAACGAATATGTTCTTTGTCGGGCACCACTCCGTCAATAGATAAAAATTTGACCTCTTGACGATTATGCAGCACATTTGCAAAATAATAAAATGAATAACCGAGCGCATTATGATCCTTGTTAAAATCAGCAACTGCATTAATCATTTCACCCATTATACCAATTTGGAGTTCCCGAGGCGGTTCAGCCATGTCATGACCTTTCATCACTTTCTTCTGCATGTAGGTTTGGCTCCCTGAATTTTCCTCACGCTGATAAGCAATGATCGGCTGATTCTTTCCCCCTACTTCACTCCAGTTACGAATAGATCCTTCATATATGCTGCGCACCTGCTCCGAAGAAAGTCCGTCAACCGGATTGCTTTTATGTACGAGAAAAATAAATGCATCCCACCCGATGGGTGTGAGCTTCATTTGGATTCCCCGACTTTTCGCCAGACGCAATTCCTCATCAGATGGACCCGCCACCAGGATCAGATCCGCCCTCTTTTCAATCAGATTGACATAAGCCTGATGTGTTGTGTTGAATTTCAGTTCGTGGGCCGCACGAACCCTGCTCATTCCGGTCAATTCATGCAGCATATCCTGCGCGAATGGAATGGCCGCTGTAGCTCCATCGACTACCGGAAAATCCCTCTCCGCAATGTACGGACGTTGAGGAAGCATGATCGTAATCACCAGCACAATAATGAGCGCAGCAGATATTGCAGCTACAACCCATTGCCATCTATGGTCCACCTTTCCTTGCTTGTCGGTCACCGCTGGATAACGATCTACCCCAACCCCGACTACCATGCCAGCTATGGGTAGCAGTGAAGTCAGCAAAAACCAAATTCCACTACGCTGTGTGTATAAACCCAATACCTCCAGTACAGGTTCCGCCCAAGCATGATAGAGTGAAAAAAGCTCCCACGCTCCCCCGGACATTTCGGCAAGTTGGCCACCAGATCCTTGTATTCCGATAATCCACAACCACAGCCCGCATAATAATGATGCTAGCCCCGTCAGCATCAGCGGAAGCTTATGCATGCTGGACATACGTGCACTCAAAGCACCATAAGCCGCAAAAATGAGACCAACCAGCCATGCATATAGCAGCAATACTACAATCACGGTTATATCTGTCACACCTTCGTGCCTCAGCAAATACTGCACCTGAGGTACTATAAGCAGACTCCAAATAACATTAAACATGACTGAAAACAATCCAAACATAAACGTACCGACCAGCCATGGCCAAAACCATGCGATCCGCACAGAATTGCCCTCTTCTGGCTTGCTTATAACTCCCTTTGGTTCAGACATGTACATCCCCCTATATCTTATAAATGAAAATGAGCCTGTCAGCCATTGCTTCTTCATTGTACAATTATGGTAAAGATTAGTATACGAAAGGATGGTAAAAATGTCCTTAACCGATCAGCCAAACCATACATCAGATGCTGCATTGCTCCAAAAAGCACACGATGATCTGTGGCATTCCCTACAGCCCCTTCCCAGCGACGAAGCACTCAAGCTACTTCACAGCTTTACAACACAGGTAGCGTTCTATCATGAGAAAAAGGACAAGGAGGAGGACTTTAAAAGTTACCTCAGAACCCCCTTGCCCTATATAGCAATAGCCATTGGTATTTCACTGCCAACCGCCATGTGGCTTCTGATCTTGTTCTTACCCTAATATGTATAACCAAAAAAGCCTCTCCCGCGGGAAAGGCTTTTTGGTATCGAATCCTCTTTATATTGCTCTGGCATGGATCAAAAAACGATGTTGCTTCACGTCCCAGTACCCATCACGTTTAATATCCAAATACAGACCATACAGCTGTTCTATATATTTCTCTAGCTGGAAGTCTGCAATCTGCCATTCAATTACTTTTAAGTAATAGACAATCGCTCCAATATCGTAAAATCGCTGTGTCGGAAACTGCTCCCGCTGCTCTACGATTTCAAAACCATTGCTTTTCAAACCTGCAAGTGCTTTAGAAAGAGTCCAGTCCGCATACATGTAATCAGGCGCTCCCAATCGTGCGTTAATGCCTGCACAATCCAGACCTCCCGTCTGTTGAGTCAAAAACGTACCTCCTGGACGCATAATACGGCGCACTTCCGCTGGCGAAAATGACTCATGCTTGTTCAGCACAAGATCGAACCCGGCATCGCCAAACGGAAGGGAGTCGCCATCATGTATAGCCATCACGCGCACACCCAGCGGCTCCAATCTTGCCTTGGCGATAGGAACGTTCGGTGCATATGCCTCTGTCGCACAAACGATCTCTGGAAAAGGGCGTAACCGCGACAATAGCTCTCCCCCGCCTGTGCCCATATCCAGCATCGCTTTGGAGGAATGAATCAATGCCAAAGCCTTGCTGGCATAAGACCAGTCCAAAGGCTCGCTCGCCACTCGTCCCGTATCCGAAATGAATGAAAAATCATATGCTATCCAAACCAGATACTGTCCCTCGTAGGAGCTTAGGGAACTGCTGGTAATGCCTTGGCAAGCTCCGGTGTCATATCGTTTGGAGTAAAATAGTAATAGCCTGTGTGGGGATCTGAACTAAATAAAGGTTTGATCTTGACCTGAACCAGGTAAGTGCCTTTCGCCATATTTGGAGTAAAGCTATTAGATCTACGCTTTTCCAGTACAGTGCTCCACAGCTTCGGATTTTCAATCGTTATTGCTTTGTGCTTCTGTTGGATGCTTTTAAATAGTTTATAGTCGTCAATATACTGATTGGGTTGATAAGGTTCAAGCTCTTCAGCAATAATAGGAACAGCCCGTATCGAAAAAATATCCTTGGAATCAATGATCACCTTATCCGCATACCCCTTTTGCTCTAGCCAACCTGTAAGCTTGTGGTAGGAAGCCGGCCAATTAAATGAAATTTCACGCTGCCATCTCGGTTCGTTATGGGTAGAAGATGATTCTTTATTTGTAATAGAAATACTCCCCAATGGATATTCCTCTGATTGCATTTCGCTATAACTCATATTTAATACTTCTTCTCTGAGTATATCTTTAAATTCACGAGTTTCTTTTGGATTGGTTAAAACCACTCGTCTTTCATTATCATCTACGGATTGGATATTAATCGTCTCCGCTTTTTCTTGCAGCTTATCCAGCTTGTATCTTACCGTTTTATAAGGCTCAGCTCCCATCACTTTAGCCAGCTCTGTCCGGAAAGGCTTCTCCGGGAATGTATAGCGCCGAGTCATGGTGGAACCATCATCCAAACGGTAGACTATGAATGCCGATTCGACGGCCAGGTTTTTGGACAATGTTTTCTCGCCAGCTGCATGTGCACGTACGAGTTCACGATGTAAATTCAGCACAGAGGCGATATAGGCCCTGTCTTGGGAGTAATAAGCTTCTGTCTGTGCATCTCCCCCTAGAGGTTCCTCTCGTCCGACATAAACTTTTTCTACGGAGTGTGCTGTTGGAATCCGCCCCTCATAACCCAACCAACCTGATATCGGGATATATAGTACCAGCCCCATGATCACACCGTACACGACCATTTCCACCAAAGCTCGAACACGCACAATTTGCCACGTCTTGCGGATGACCATTTCTACAACGATATAGCCTAGAACAGCTCCAAGTGCATACCCAAAAATCGACCAATTTGCTGCTCCTCTTGTACCTGCATTATAAAAATAATCGCCTAGTATAAGCATGGCGCATAATGTGACTCCTGCCTTGAACAAAGGCTGCAAGAAAGGAAATGCTATGGCCTGAGTCGCCTTCTCGACCAAGCGTTTACGATACAAACCATAACTCAAGGCAACAAACAACAGAGAAACACCTAAATAGGCAAGTAGCTCCATGTAGGAAAAGGCACGCTGCGGCAAGTTGTCCATAATGCGTACAAACGGCGATAAGTTTTCCCAAACATTATTATTGCTGCGAAACTCCGAGCCGTTAATATATTGAACAACGGTTTCTCGCACCCGCACATATCCGTATAAATTACGTTCCAGAAAACGCCCTATCATCATGAATAGAAACTGAGGCAATAGGAGCAAAACATACACTACTACGGTCTGTAGCAACGATTGTCCCACGCAAATCCCTACAAACACCGTAAAAGTAAACAAGAAAATCGTAAAGACGGACACGACCAAAGCCCACGATCCAACGTCATTAATTTGAAAAATATAAGGCAGTTCGACTGACGTGTTAACCCAAGCAATTACTCCCGCAGTCAGCCATACAGGTACAAGTAAAAGAATAAGACCGCTAATTACATGTGATGTTAATAAATGCTCTCTACGCAAAGGTAGGCTGTGATACAAATCGGATGGCCCCTGTCGCTGAACAAAACGAAGCAGCATCACACCTGCCAGCACGGGTACGGTCATTAAAATTAATTTTTGCAATTCATTACCCGAGTCAGTGCTATCGAACAAGCTTTTTAAAACCACTCGCGGTTGTTCATCACCAATGCTCATAAACAATGGCAGCAGTACTGTAAACAGCAATCCTACCAAGTACAATAGACCGATCCAGCCATGCTGTCTCAGGCATTGGCGAATTACGCCGCCGCTACAGAAGAATCGGTTGGATGTCATAACCTGCGTCCTCCATTTCATAAATGAAAATTTCCTCAAGCGTCAGGGGCAGCAAATCGAAGACATGCGGCTCATACGCTTCAATCGTCTCAGTAATCCGCTCTCGCTCACCCCGGATAATAAGCAGCAGAACACTGCCCCTGCGCTCCTTATGTACGACCGAAAGCTGACCACAGACAGCTTCCTCATGTATGCTGTCCCGAAAAGCAACCTGCACCTTATGCGTATCAGATTTGAGGTCGTCAACCTCTTTTTCCAACAGCATCCGTCCTTGGTGCATAATGCCGACATGATCACACATATCTTCAATCTCACGCAAATTATGAGATGAGATTACGACAGTCATTTCACGTGCAGCGGTTTCTTGGAACAAGAGATTTTTGATCATTCTACGCATCACCGGGTCCAGACCATCAATGGGTTCATCCAAAACCAGCAGCTCAGGCATACAGCTCAAGGCAAGCAAAAAAGCGGCTTGACGCTTCATTCCCTTGGAAAAACGGTGAAGCTTGCGCTTCGGGTCCAGCTTGAAAATATCTGTAAGCTGTTTGTAGCGTTCCTCACTCCAGCTTGGATAAATGGAGCGGTAAAAGCGGGCCATTTGGCGAATTGTCGCTTGCGGGAAGAAATAGGGGGTATCCGGCAAAAACAGAATGTGCTGCTTGACTTCAGGCTGCTCATATACCGGCTGTCCCCCGATTAACACCTTGCCAGCATCGGGTCGATAAATTCCGGCAATGATTTTGAGCAAGGTTGTTTTCCCTGCCCCATTCGAGCCCAGCAGTCCAAAAATGGAGCCCTTCTTTACCGTAAGGGCTAGCTGGTCAACAGCTTTTTCTTCTGTAAATGTCTTTGTGACTTCCCTTAATTCAATCAAGGGACATCCCCCTTTCCTTTGTCTGCATAGCTTCCACGTATATGTCGTCCACTTCCTGCTGTGTAAAACCGAAATAGACAGCTTCGATCATCTGTTTTAACAATGCCGCCCGGATCTCGTCTCGCTTTATTTGTTGCGGCTGCTGCTGGGTAGGCGTGACAAAGCTGCCTTTGCCTTGAACGGAATAGATATATCCTTCACGTTCCAGCTCGCGATACGCCTTCTGAATCGTATTCGGATTCACCGTAAGTTGAGCGGACAATGCCCGTACAGAAGGCAATTGCTCATCCGGCTGAAGCGATCCGTATACGACCATTTCCTTGACCTTTTCCATAAGCTGCTCATAGATCGGCTTGCGGCTGCGGATATCCAGCTCGAACATGGACTTCCTCCTTTCAACACTGACTCAAATTCAATTTATATAGGTCAACTGTTCTAACTGTACTATCATTAATAGTACAGTTAGAACAGTTTGTCAATCTTTTCTTTGCTGCTTTCTTACAGAAATAGCCGTGATGCAGGTTGCATCACGGCTATTTCTTTTTAGTCTTCCTTTGAATCATAAGGCTGATCACGGTCTATATTCGCAAGCGTCTGCCCCTCTGGCAGCTTTAGGTCCAGCTGGAATCGGAATGTTGCTCCTCTGGCCTCATCGCTGTCCACGCCAATAGAGCCCCCCATTAGCTTGACCAGGTTTTTGCAAATGGACAAGCCGAGGCCTGTCCCTCCATATTTCCGGTTCAATGCCGGATGAAGCTGGGAAAAAGGCTGAAACAATAGATGCTGACGATCTGCCGGGATGCCGATTCCAGTATCGGTTACACTGAACTCAATCAGGCATTTCTTTTTACGGTGGCTGTAGGCCTTTCTCTCCACAAAAATATTTACCCGCCCCCGCTCCGTAAATTTGATCGCATTGCTCACCAAGTTCACCAATATCTGTCGGATACGCACATGGTCACCGACCAGCATTCCTGGTATTTCCTGATCTACATGCCATTCTAGCTGGAGGCCTTTTTCCATAGCCTGCGTCATGAATAGGTCAGCTACACTGCCAACCACTTCCTCCAGCACAAAAGACTCATGCAGCAATGACATTTTGCCAGCTTCGATTTTGCTCAAATCCAGGATCTCATTCAATATCTGCATTAAAGCGTTGCTACTGCTGGTAATAATATCAATATAGCTACGCTGCTCCTCATCTAATTCGGTGTCTGCCAGCAACCCTGCCATACCTATAATGCCATTCATCGGTGTACGCAGCTCATGACTCATCACAGACAGAAATTCAGACTTGGCCCGATCGGCACGTTCGGCCGACTCCTTGGCCCGAATAATCTCCTTTTCATTCGTCCTGTCTACAAAAACCATCACAGCTCCTTTTCGCTCACCGTTATCCATCAAAGGGCTGATTCGGTAGGAGGCCAGAAAACTGGACCCGTCTTTTTTCCAAAATACAGCTTCCTCTGCCTGATAAGAAGCGCCGCTGCGAATCGCTTGCAGAATAGAAGCCTGCTCGTCTGGAAAATGGCTGCCTATTTCGTTAGCATGGCGAATCATGTCTATACATGAACTGTTCAGCGGATTGGCTGAGCCTACGCCGAACATCTCGACAGCTGCCGGATTCATAAAGCGGACATGTCCTTCGGTACTCAAACCCACAATTCCTTCGGATACCGCATTCAAAATGAGCGAATGCTCGTTGCTGAGCTTTTCAATTTGAGCGATGTAGTTTTTAAGAGGGGTCACATTTTCTATAATCCCGTAGCAGCCTACAATGTCCTCTTGCACGAAAATCGGGATATGAGTCATCTTGATGAATAGACGCTCCCCCTCCTTATGTATGAATTCCGATTCATAGGTTTGTGTCTCCCCCTGTCTGGCCAGTTCCATATGACGCTTGATTTTGTCCTGTTCCTCAGAGGAAGCCATTACAAGGAGTTCAGATCCAAGCAGCTCATCCCTCGTATAACCCGTAAGCTGCTCCAGACTTGGATTCACACTCAAAATATGACCTTCCATATCCATAGCGCATATCCCAAGCGGATTATGCTGGAATAGGGACTTATAACGGTTTTCACTTTCACGTAGACGCTGCTCGATTTCCCGATGCTCTGTAACGTCCTGTATCATTCCGACCACTTGAACAGGCTTGCCTGCCTGCTCGTCCATCTCAGCTTCCCAGATCGAACGCAGTACCTTCTGTTCCCCAGTGGGCAATACGATCCGATAAAAGGTTTCTTCGTGAATTCCCTTTAAAATAACGTTGTTGATAATCTGTTTCATCCGTTCTGTATCTTCAGGATGAATCGCCTTCATGAAGGCGTCAATACTTGTTTCAACCGGCTTGACGAGATAGCCAAATATGCTGCGAAATTCCTTGGAAAAATGCATAACATTGTTGACCAGATCCCAATCCCAGGAGCCGAACATCGCCAACTGTTGAGCTTTTGCCAGGTTCTCCTCGCTCTTTTGTCGCTCTGTGATATTCCGGCCAATGGACAGAACCCGCTTGATTTTGCCTCGCTCATCCCGAATAACGCGGAACGATACCTCCAGCCACAAGTAGTGCCCGTCCTTATGACGGACACGCCGCTTCATGATGCCTGTTTCCTTGAACATTCCATGTACACGCATGTAATCGGCATCTTCGACATGGTAAAATTGCAATCGTTTTTTCCCAAGCATCTCCTGTTTCGTATAGCCAAGAAGTTTTTCCACCGAAGGAGAAATATATTGAAGTACGCCGTCTGCCGTGCTGTAGGAGATGACATCCGGCGTATTTTCGGTAATCAACATGTACAAATCCTCATTGTCCGAAAGCACCTGCTCCATGTCCTTTTTCTCCGTGATATCCATTGCATACGCAATCAAATAAGACTGCTCGGTAGCCTCATCATCAAATATGGTTAATTCCAGCGCTAGCCAGACGGTTGTTCCCCGTTTATGCTTTAAACGCAGCTCTGTCTTGTAGACTTGATCCGTTGCCTTTAGCCAGCCTGCATAGGCCTCCCTCAACCCTTGCTGATCCTGAGCCTCATGATACAAAAGATGGTAATATCGGATATCCAGTAATTCCTCCTGCTCATATCCGACCATTTTGCAAAAGGCGGGATTGACGTACAGACACTTCCCCTCCCTCGACAAAATCACGATTCCTGTCGGGGCATGATTATACATATGTTCCAGCAAAGGCAGTCGCCGAGCAGCAGAAAACACAATGAATCTCCTCCTTTGTGGTTCGGCAGTTTTTCTAACTAGCCCTATTTTAATATGAAAGTAATTAAAACATATATGCACAAAGATTGCCGATGCAGGTTCATCGGCAATCTTTAGATTATTTTTTTATACCACCCGGCTAAGAAAATGACGCAAAAATCGCTCTGCGTCTACTTGAAGCGCCACATCTACCGTAGTCGGTGCTTGAGCTTCACTCTCAGTCTAAGATTAACTTTTTGCCCATGATGACCCTCCATTAGTAGAACAGCATTCTTTTTTTTCATTATACACAATTTGAATGCTTATTCCCTTGGTCATCGAATTCTTTATTCGAAGACGTTAAAAAAAGGCTACGGCAGTTGTGCCGCAACCTTTTTAACCATCCATTTCAATTACTCAAGTGTACAATGCAAATTCCACCTACATCCTAAGGCTCGATTCCCCATACCAGCTTATCGTTGTGGAACAACGTAACTTTGTTCCATTCAGCATAAGAGGTTTTGGTTGGATCGAAAGAGTAGTCATTGGATTCATTCAGATTAGACCAGTCGCTATGGTTCATGCGGATCTGAATATCACCTGTTTGCGCCCCAGCAGCAAGCGTACCGGCAGCAGCACTGAAACCGAGTTCAATATACTTGTCTGTAATGGTACGCAGTACGTTATCATTACCTACTTGCGCCCAGTCTACCGCAGATTGCAGCTCTTGGCTGCCATCTTTTGTGAAGTAGTAGCGGATTTTAAGCTCACTCAGCTTCACGGGTGTTGTCCCTTTATTTTTCAGGTTAAAAAAAGGCTTGGCCGCGTTATTCGCTGGATCGGTGTCCCCGGCCCGATACATGACAACCAAATCACCTGCTGGCTCTGTAGGATCAGTAGGGTCGGTTGGATCGGTCGGTGTACCTTTGGGTTCAGCGCTTACCGTTGCGGAATCCTTACTTGTTCCTTTTGCATTCGTAGCACTTACAACATAGAAGTAAGTTGTTCCGTTCGTCAGCCCTTTATCCGTGTACTCTCTTGCAGTAACAAGAGGTGCAACGGTTGTAAAAGGACCTGCTTCGCTAGTGGCACGTTTTACCGTGTAGCTGTCGGCACCAGTAGACGCATTCCAAGTCAGCGTTACTTGGGCATTACCCACAACAGCCTTTAAGCCTGAAGGTACAGCTGGAGCTGTAGGCGCTGGGTCTACACCACCACTGGAAGGCACGATTGCAGGGTACGCATTTTGTACCAGCATTACAAACTGATCATGGAACCATGCTCCTGAAATAGGTGCATTCGGCAAAGCATCCGTTAATGTGCCATCCTTGGTTGTATAGGTAGGATCACACATACGGTCAAAGCCTTTGCCCTCATCGTTCGGAATGAGCGAACTGGAACCATCGGAATCCCCTGGAGGTTTCGCCCAGACATAGGCATCGATATGGCCAGCTGGAGCCGTTTGTGGCGGTGTTCCCATCCCTGCTCCGCTGCTATTACACCAGTTACCACGGTGCGAACGTTTGTCCACACGACCTGAGTTTACATAGGAGTTAATATCATTGCCGACTGCGGAAGTCGGACGGTTAGGTCCCCCCCATCCATTACGGCCGGTATCAATTAACATGCCGAGCGAGCTTGGCCAGCCTGCATTGACAAAATCTCTATGCAAGGACTCTGCGAAATCCGATTCATCGAAATTAGGATTCCATTCGTAGAATTTGGACGATTTGATCGGCTGCCCGCCAATATTCAGGTTGGGATCAGGCAGATTCGGTTCTGTCAACGGTGAAGTATTGGCTGTATTCGTGATAAAGCCATCCACACTGGATAAACCTTTGCTAGTATCTTTGAAGATAGTGGTAAACAGAGATACCGTTGCTGCACGGTTGTTATCCCAACCTAACCAGCCAGAGTGACCGATATCCACGTATTTGTACACATTCGGAATCTCGTTCAGCTTATTCATTGTGTATTTAACGCCAGCCTCATAAATTCCTGTAGATTTGGCTTGTCCACATTGGGGAGTATCCAGATTGGTTACCAGATTTGGCAAACTGTCCGGTTCAATGATCGCTACGATGCGAATATCCTTATATTTGGGATTCGCAAAAATAGAAGCGATTTTGTCAATATAATCCTTTTTGTACGTTTCCAGACCTGCCTGAGTCAACGGCAATTCACCATTGGAAGCCAAGGCATGACAATCCCGTCCAGGCAGATCATACACAATGAATTCCGCCGTAATCGGCATGTTGCCTTTCTTTTGCGCCAATACTTGGTCCAAATGCGCTTCCAAGCCAAGCTTGCCCCCACCACCGTTAATAGCAGCAATACGATCAAGCCATACGGCTGTCGGGAACGTTTTGACCGTTTGCATTTTTGCCTTCAGGTTCGCATCTGTAACCTTGGCAATCGATGTGTCGACACTAGCCGCATAATCAGGGTTAACATATTTTGTCGCTCCTTGGTAAGGATTATCGACATGGGATTCTGCATGTATTTTATCCGTAAATCCTGCACCTGGTAGAAAGCTGCTTGCGACGAGTGATAGCGCAAAAGCATACTTCATTCCTTTACGAAGCACTTGCTTTGTTTTCAATTGCTTCACCTATCTTTCCGTAGATTTTGTTAATCTTCCTATGTCGGCACCTGATTGTTATATGATTAAATGTGTGTTACGCCTACTCTCTTTCCACAAAAAAGTGGCGTTCATAGCTGTAAAAGGTAAGCGCTTTCTATTTGTTCATACGCTTACATTTTCCCCTTTTTGTCACCTCCTATGTTAGATTATAGTGAGCTGGAAATCTCCTGTAAATTGAATAAATTAAGGAGTACATTTATTAATTAGGGCTATGAATTGCCACAACGACGGTTCGGGAAGGCCTCTTTTTTTCTACGATCCGTTCTATCTTTTGTTGAACTTCCCTACTATGATAAGCTCTCAGCGGATTCAAGGTCGACAGTCAAAAAGTCGAATCCTAAAAAACAAGACTGTATTCTTTAATTTCCGTCAGCCCAAATCGACAATGATAAACCTCACGTTACTAGCTACGCTAAAATCGTTAAACCTATCGACAGCAAAAAGAGTGTTCCAGGCCTACGGCCATGAAAACACCCTTCTATCGTTGTACAGTCCACCTCTGCTCATAAACAGGTCCATAGAATGAGCGTTACTGCGATTGTACCAAGTAGCTGTTACGCCTTGCTGTTCTGTACTTTTTCGCGATCCTTGCCTTTGTCGGATTGTCCTGCATTTTTATTGGCGGCATCCCGATCCAGTTGCATTTCTTCAACCGTCTTCACCTTAAGTCGTGCTGCTCCCTCATAAGGCCGGGTTGGAATCAGATCGCCTGCAGCCAAACGTTGGCGCGCCTCGACAATCGCTGCTCCGTATTGCGGCAACCATGCTTCCTGTGCCACTAGCATTTCATCGACCATCTGCCAAATTTCTTTCGGATTACACACCGCGCCCACTAACGGGTCCATCATAAACGCTTGGCGCAGCAGCTTATCGTCACCATGTACAGCCGCTTCGACAGCCAAACGCTGGACGGAAATACTAACATTGCACACGGCAGCAGGACCGAGCGGCAGTTCTCCAACTTGCGGCATAGAAATGCCGTTCCGATCCACATATCCAGGAGCTTCAATAATCGCATCGTCCGGCAAGTTGGAAATCACACCGTTATTCACGACATTAAAGTGCCCCCGGTATACACGTCCTGTTTCCAGGCTTTCGATAATGTATGAGCCGTGCTCTTCACCGCGATTTTCCGCCTTGTACTCCAGTGGCTCTTCCTTCATCCAGTTGGGGAAATCTGTTTCAAACCAGTTGCGTCCTTCCGTACACACACGCAGATAGCCGCCTGTCTCTCCGTTGATCCAGTTCCCCAGATCAATCCAGTCCAGAATTTCGCTCGGACGCTTCCGATACCAAGGTACATATTCACTGAGATGACCATTCGATTCTGTGCTGTAGTAGCCAAAACGACGAAGCATATCGATGCGTACCTTTTCGGTGCGGCTAAATTCAGGATGCTGTTCAAAAGCCTCCAGCAGCCCTGCTGTCAAATCCTTGCCTTTATGCGATGCCTGGACGTACCATGTTTGGTGGTTGATTCCGGCGCATACAATGTCCACATCCGGCTTCTCCAGACCGTACACCTCGGCAATTTGGTGATGCCCATTCTGAACGCCGTGACATAGACCAACCGTACGCACACCCCCGTACTTGTTGCAGGCCCAGGTCATCATCGCCATGGGATTCGAGTAGTTCAGCAATAGCACATCCGGTGCACTTAGCTCGCGGATATCCTTACAAATCTCCAGCATTTCAGCGATACCACGCTGACCATACATGATGCCTCCTGCACATAGTGTATCGCCCACGCATTGATCCACACCGTATTTTAGCGGAATATCCACATCGGTCGCAAAGGCTTCCAGACCGCCGACACGGATTGTACAAATGACATATTTGGCATCCTTCAAAGCTACTTTTCGATCCGTAGAGGACTGTATTTGTATGGACAAACCATTTTCACGAATATCCCGCTGGCACAGTTCAGTAACCATATCCAGATTGTGCTGACTGATATCCGTAAAAGCTACTTCAATATCGTTAAACTCCGGTACCGATAACAGATCTCGCAAAATTCCACGGGTAAAACCGATGCTTCCTGCTCCAATAAAAGCTACTTTAAATGACACGGCATTCAACCTCCGGTAATTAGAATTGTAATATACCGTCATTGTAGCAACATGCCAGTAGAAAACGTTATCAAAATCATGACCAGATTCGTACTTAGGTGTCAAAAATCCTAACTTTCGCATCAACAGATACTGCTTGCCTTGACGATAGCTGCGAATGCTACTTCTATTGCTGTATAATGAGTAGAGTATCTAAATATTCCCAAAGGAGCAAGACATGTCAAACCGTAAATGGACATTTATCCTTATCCCCGTCTTGCTGCTATTTGGCTGGCTGTTGTTTCAGTTCACTCTGTCTTCTTTTCAAATTCATCAATTTGCTGAACAATTGAAGGCGGTTTCACCAAAAGACAGGGGTCCCGATACCAAAGTGGTATTGATATCACAAGAGTTAGATAATTATTACTGGCGGTCCATCGAACAAGGAGCTCGAAAGGAAGCGAAGCAGTACGGTATGCGGCTCGATTATATCGGACCAGACCGCATTAATCCGTCCGAGCAGATCAAATTGCTGGACAAAGCCATCGCCAGTAAGGCGGATGCCATCCTGGTACAAGGGATAAATGATCCGGAGTATCGCCGGTTAATCAACAAAGCGGCCGGACTTGGCATACCTGTCATCACGATCGATACGGATGAGCCGGACTCCCGGAGGCTGGCTTACGTCGGAACGGATAATGAAGGAGCAGGAAAACAGATGGGCGTGCTGTTGGCGAAGGCTTCTGGAGAGCGTGGCGACATTGGAGTGATGATCAGCAACGAGCGTGTGGAGAATCAGCGACTCAGGCTTGCCGGCTTTCGTTCCGTGATCAGCCGCTATCCCAATCTCCACATTGTGGAGATTCGCTCCTCCAATATTTCACGGCTTCAGGCAGCCCAGCAAGCTCAGAACATGCTCACCCGGTATCCGCAAATCCGCTACATGGTCGGATTCAGTGCGCTGGACGGCCTTGGCATTCTGGAGGCCTCAGAACGGCGCGGAGCGCAGAACTTACAAATTTTCGCTTTTGACGATATGGCCGAGACTTTGAAAGCTATCCAAGATCGCAAAATCGAACTGACCATTGTGCAACAGCCAGAGGAAATGGGGGCCAAGGCCATAAAATTGCTAAATGATTATCTAAAGGGGAGCCATCCTCAGGAATTAACATACACCAGAGTATATGAAGTGCATGCAGATACTTCCGACGACAAGTCCGGAGATGACAGACGATGACGATCAGAAAGAAGCTGCTTCTGTTCATCCCTCTTTTAGTTGTGTTTGCCAATATCATCGCTTATTTTGTATTCCAAAGCGGAAAGGTCGTACAACAAAGCTACGATGAAATGCTTGGCCGCATTCTTCTCATCGAGCAAACCTCCGAAGCGGCGGAGAGCAACTTAAATCTCCTATATGCCTTTCTACTCAATCCAAGAGGCGATAAGAGTGTGCAGGGACCGACAGAATACCAATTAAAGCAGTTGAAAGGCAAAATACAGGATGTCTCCGACTCGACCGACCCTTCTTTCGCCGAGGAGGACTACGTGAATCTGTTGTCCACATTTCTGGAACAGAAACAAGCCGCCGTTCTGGATGCAAAGGCACAAGAGCCTCAATCGGCTTTTGAACATTATATTGAAGCGGAAAAAACCGTCAGCTATATTCATGAGGAGGGGCAGCGACTGATCGATGCTGAACTGGCTTATTACCGGCCGATCATCGAGAACATTCGGAACAAGAATGAGCAAATGAATGGATTGGGAGTGGCATTGTTCGGCATGAACGCGCTGATGGGAGTTTTGCTAGCAATCTGGGTCTCGCGCAGCATTACCGGTCCTGTCGGCAAACTTGTCGGACTCGCCAAGCGGATTGCCACAGGTGATCTGGATATCAAGCCCCAACCGCGGCGGGATGACGAACTAGGCGTATTGGCAGACGCCATTTCGCAAATGTCTGCTGACTTGAGCATCCTCATCGAAAAGGATAAACAGAGTCTGGAAATGCAGCGGCTTGTAAAGGAGCTAGAGCTGCTGGCCCTGCAAAATCAAATTAACCCACACTTTTTATTCAATACCTTAAATGTGCTCTCCAAACTGGCGATCCTGGAAGGGGCGGAGAAGACCAGCGACCTGATCGTTTCGCTGTCCAATCTATTACGGTACAGTCTGCAAAAGCTGGACAAACCTGTAACGCTCAAGGAAGAACTGGATCATATAGGCGAATATGTAACCATCCAGCAGGCACGTTTCCGGGACCGAATTCGCTTTGATCTTCACTTTGACGCCTCTGTACTACAGCAGCAGATTCCGGCCCTGACGATCCAGCCGTTGATTGAAAACGCCTTTCTTCATGGTGTGGCGGATATGGAAAACGGAGCTATTATCACATTGACGCTGTCGAGAGTTGACCAGGATGTGCAAATCGAAATTTCAGACAATGGAAAAGGCATGGCGGAGGAAACCCGACTGTCCGTGCTTCGTCTTGAGGGCAGAGCTGAAAGCAGTAGTTCAACGGGACTTGGAATGCAGAACGTGTTTAGGCGGTTGCAGTTATTCTACGGAAAAGAAGGAATGGTTGAAATCAGTAGCAGTACCGGACGAGGTACTACCATAACAATACGAATTCCAGTCAAGCAGGAGAGTGAGCAGACGAATGTATCGGTTGTTAATCGCGGATGACGAGGCTTTGGAAAGGGAAGGACTGGAATTAACAGTGGAACGAGCGATGCCAGGGGTATTCCGGTTTATTCATGCCGGCAATGGCCGCATGGCAATCGAATGTGCGGAGGAGCACCGTCCCCATATTGCCATTCTGGATATCAATATGCCCGGAATCGACGGGCTTGAGGCGCTTCGTGAATTAAAGGAACGTCTTCCCGATACCCGATTTGTGCTCGTCACTGCCTATGATTATTTTGCCTATGCCCAAGAGGCGCTCTCTTTGGGCGTAAAAGAATATATTCTGAAGCCGGCAAAGCGAGAACTCATCATCGGCACACTGAAACGACTGATTGAAGAAATTGAGTGCGAGAAGCGGACACGTACGGAGGAATTGGAGCTTAGGCACAAAATTTCACAGCTAATGCCGCTCGCAGAAAATGAGCTGGCCCTAATGCTTATGGTCGACCAGACGGTGGATTCGAGTGCTTCCCAGCTGTCGGAATGGCTGGACTTCCCTCTTGATCAGGGAAGCGCCATCATTGCCGCCTTTGACGGATATACGGACGAGCAGGATAAAAAGAAAATTTACGACCATTTTCGAAGCTATGTAAAAACACATGGTCCAAATTCCATTGTAAGCTCCTTGATTGACCATCATGTAGCCGCTTTTTTACAAAAGCCGCCTACTACCAGCCAAGACGACTGGCGGCAACTGATTAAACACCTTGTTCAGCAGCTCTCCGAGCTTGCTCACCAGCAATTTGGCATCAAGGCGGCTATTGGAATCGGATCGCTGCATAGCGGCGAGGAAGGACTTCGCAAGTCCTATTTCGAAGCTGTTTTTGCCTCTACCCTACGCAAGCGCGATGGAGGTTATTGCTACTTTGACGAACTAAAGTCGTCAGAGACTGGAAATGCATCCGTGCCTGCCGTCAAAGCGGAGAAAGGAATGCTTCAGCAAACGTACGTCATATCAGCACTGCAACGGATACGCGAACAGCGAGAGGTTCAAACACACACTATGCTGGGCAGGGCAAAAATGTATATTGAGGAACGGTTTAACGATGATCTTTCACTGGAAGAAGTGGCTGATTTCGTCCATTTGAATCCTCACTACTTCAGCAAAATCTTCAAGCAGGAATACGGAGAAACGTTCATCGACTTCGTAACCCGGCTAAGGATTGATAAAGCTATTGCTCTGATCAAGGAGGGCAACCTTGCGCTTAAGGAAATCAGCTTTGAAGTGGGTTATAAGGACCCGAACTATTTTAGCCGCGTCTTTAAGAAGATAACGGGCGTTCCTCCTACAGAGTTCAAAGGCCAAAAATAGCAGAAATTCATCCATGTCGACCCTCGACATGGATTTTTTTAAGCTCAAATGACAAGGTAATGCTAGCTTCGGTCCCTTCATCTCTAATTCGGGAATCGAAGTCAAAATCGTGCATGAAAAGGTCCGTTTATTGAAGACGATCACCGACCTTTCTTTTGAAGGTGCGTGTTATACTTCTCCTCGAAGAACGGAATGAGGTTCTAGGAATCTGAGGGGAGATGATCATATGGGAGTAATCATCCATAATGAAAGCGCTAAACAGAAAGCGCTTCAATCAGAAAAACCCAGTATGCTGTTTGTGACATTGGTGTCCATCGTAGCTGCTCTTGGAGGCATACTGTTCGGTTTTGATATCGCGGTTGTTTCGGGGGCAGTTGAATTCCTACAGCAGCGTTTTTCGCTGAGCGAATTTCAGGTTGGTTGGGCGGTGTCGAGTCTGATTGTAGGAAGTGTTACAGGAGCGGCTCTCTCTGGCTACATGAGTGAAAGGATCGGCAGAAAAAAGGTATTGCTGGCTGCTGGATTTTTATTCGTTGTCGGCTCGATTTGCTCTGCGATTCAAGATTCGTTCACCGGGTATGTTATCTTTCGCATGATCGGCGGCGTCGGCATAGGAATCACTTCCACCATTTGTCCGGTGTATAACGCAGAGATCGCTCCCGCCAAATACCGAGGCCGTTTGGTTGCTTTAAATCAGCTGGCCATCGTAACGGGCATTTTCCTGGTTTATTTTCAAAATTCGTGGATCGTCAGCTTAGGGGATGAAGCCTGGGGTGTCTCAACCGCCTGGCGCTGGATGTTCGGAGTGGGAGCCGTTCCCGGACTAATCTTTATGCTCTTGATGCTCTTCATACCCGAAAGCCCAAGATGGCTGATCAAACAGAATCGACCTTATGAAGCCTTGCCGATTCTGCTAAAAATTCACGGTGAAGAAGCCGCTAAGCAGGAAGTGCGTGATATCAAGGAATCGTTCAAAAATGAAAACAACTCATTTAAACAATTGTTCGCGCCCGGTATTCGGGTTGCTCTCTTTATCGGTATCGCGCTCGCTGTTATGCAGCATATTACCGGCATTAATGCCATTTTATATTATGCGCCGGTTATCTTTAAAGGAATGGGACTCGGTACGGACGCTTCTCTGACCCAGACCATCTGGATCGGGTTGATCAATGTGTTGTTTACCATCGTGTCCGTATGGCTAATCGACAAAGTGGGGCGAAAGGTTCTATTGATGATCGGCACCTCGTTAATGACCCTCTGCTTGATCATTATTGGAGCCGCATTCAAAATGGGCTTAACTACCGGACCACTCGTGCTGATCATGATATTGATCTACGTGGCCTCTTACGCCATATCGCTTGGACCAATCGTATGGGTTATGATCTCGGAGATCTTTCCAAACCGCATTCGCGGCAAAGCAGTCGCCATTGCTTCGATGGCATTATGGGCCGGCGATTATCTGGTGTCCCAGGCATTCCCTCCCCTGCTGGGTTCAGCCGGTCCGTCCAGTACCTTTTGGATATTCGGAGCCATTTCGTTGTTCGTCGTAGTCTTTATATGGCGCAAGGTTCCCGAAACCAAGGGGAGATCACTTGAACAGATGGAAAATATGTGGCTCGGAAAATGACACTATTTTAGCTCTCAAGAAGCCCCACACGTGCTATAATGCTTGAAATCACACAGCCTCTGAATTCATACAGACCTAATCGGTAAGGGTTCAGAGGCTTCTTGTTATTAGCTTCCTCCCTCCTCCCCATAGTTCCTCACATCGCGCTCGACGGCAGAGCGGTATTCAACAGGGGTTTGACCTGTGTGCTTTTTGAACAACATGTGGAAATACTGTCTACTGGCGACGCCAACATAATCAGCAATTTCTTGTATAGGAATGTCCGTTTGCTGAAGCAGCATACAGGCCTTGTCCATTCGCAGCATCGTTAAATATGCGGTAAGCGTTAGCCCTGTATGTTTTTTGAAAATTCGATGCAAATACCCCGGGTGCAGATTGACGGCCGCGGCCATGTCCTTGACTGCAATATCCCGATCATAGTTCAGATGAAGAAATTCAATGCATCGCTTGATGTACAAATCTGTTTGCTGCGTATTGCTGCGCTCTGCTTCTTCCCGCAGACGTGCAATTCGTACGAGCAATTGCATAAAAAGCATTTCTGCCATGGCACCTGGCTGTTCTTTACGTTGATCCAGCTCCAGCACGAGACTTTTCAGCGCATAATATACCTCTTCCGGGTCTGATAGCACCAGATACGGGAATGGACGCGACATAAAGGCCGTGAGCTCCTGCTCCTCCGCAGCTATTTGTTGGATAGACGGTCCTACCCTCACCCCTTCCTTAAAGCCAAACTCTACATTCAGCATCCGGCACGGTTGTTCTCCTTCCACCACCAACCGATGTGGGACACCTGCGTCCAGCATAATAAACTCGCCTTTGCGAAGTGTAATGCTCTCTTCCGTATCTTCTCCGGTTTGTACATCTACCCTGCACAAGCCGGAAATCATATACATGATCTCAGTGGAATGATGATCGTGATAAGACATCGTATAGTCACGCCATTGCTTGTAATAGTAAGCAAAAAAACGGGGAATATAATCCCCGTCCCGCAGTCCTGGCTCAAACAGACTTCCGTTCATCCCCGCACCTCCGCGAAATAGATCAAGCTAATATGGCAACGTATATTACTTTAATTAATCCTTTACTCTGTGTAAACCATAGTTGAAATAGAGGCCATTGTAAATAAAAATACAAACCTGACGAGCCAAGCTCATACGAAACTAGTCTCATTATGCCGGATTTACCTATTAGGCTTCCGTTGTGCAAACTCTTGTAACATCCCTCTTATTTGTTCTACCAATATAGCAAGTGCTTTCTTAGGCGAACCTGTGTCTAGGTATATTTCGATGTTGCATACCCGTAAAAAAGGCATATTTAGAAAAGGAGTCTCAAGGAGTCCTTTCTAAATATGCCTGTAGATCTGATCGAGCCAGCTTACGAGCTTTGTTTTCTTAACTGACCATAATATAAATCACTATAAAATCCTTTGTGAGCCAGCAACTCCTCATGAGAGCCTTGCTCGTCCAGACGGCCGTCCTTTAAGACCAAAATCCGGTCAGCCCGACGTATGGTATTTAACCGATGCGCAATGACAAAACTTGTACGCCCCTGCATGAGCCGTTCCAGTCCTTCCTGGATTTTCATCTCGGTGATGGTGTCAATGCTGCTGGTCGCCTCGTCGAGGACCAGGATGGAAGGGTTGGCCAAGATCGCACGAGCAATCGCCAGCAGCTGTTTTTGACCTTGGCTGATACCGCTGCCGTTCGCTTCCAGCACCTTGTCGTATCCGTCCTTCATCCGCATGATAAAGGAGTGGGCATTAGCCAGCTTCGATGCCTGTTCAACCTCCTCATCGGTGGCTTCCAGCCTGCCGAAGCGGATATTTTCGCGAATGGTCCCTTGAAACAGGAAGGTGTCCTGTAGCACAAATGCCATATGGGAACGCAAGCTTTCACGTTCTATGGTCGTAATGTCGCGCCCATCCAGCGTAATCGTTCCCTTATCTGGGCTATAGAATCTGGAAAGAAGCTGGATCAGTGTCGTTTTTCCTGCTCCAGTCGGACCGACCAGCGCGATCATTTCACCTGGTTCAGCTTCAAAAGAGATGGCTTCCAGCGTAGCGCTTCCCTCATCATAACCAAAGGAAACATCCGTAAACCGTACAGCTCCCTCTACATGCTTCAACTTGACTGCGCCGTGTTCATCCTTGGACTCTTCATCTTCGTCCAATATTTCAAATACGCGCTCAGCTCCGGCAATAGCGGATAACAGTGTATTCCACTGGTTAGCCAAATCGTTCAGCGGTCTAGTGAACTGGCGAGCATATTCTACAAATACGATAATCGTCCCGATAGTAATCGAGCCGTGAATGGCCAAAATTCCACCGATCCCTGCTACAATGGCAAAGCTAAGATTATTCAGTCCGTTCATCAGCTTGGGGATAAAGCCAGAAATCGTTTGCGCCCAGAAGCCCGACAGCCGAATACGATCATTACGCTCACGAAAACCACGGATGACTCTTTTTTCCTGTGAAAATGCTTTAATAATCTGCTGACCAGACAGCGTTTCTTCAATGTATCCGTTCAGTTCGCCCAAGTTTTTCTGTTTTTCCTTATATAAAGGCCCGGTGCGGCGTGTAATCCAGCGCATTCCGGCTGACATTAACGGCACCACGATAAAGGTTAGCAAAGTCATTAGCGGGCTTAACCACAGCATCACCGTGAGTGTACCGATCAGCGTCAATATACTGGAAAAAATTTGAATGGCCGAGCTGTTCAGCGTAGAGCTGACATTTTCGATATCATTGGTCAGACGGCTCATGATTTCTCCCTGCTGACGTTTGCCGTAGAAAGGGATAGGGAGTCGATGCAAATGTGAAAACAGATCGAAACGCATGCGGTACACCGTCTCTTGAGCAATCTCAATCATCCAGATATTTTGCAGCCAGGAGGTCAGCGAATTCAGCAGATACACAGCCGCTAATCCGAGGAGAAAATAAATCCATGTGCGCCCACCCGGACCTTCGAGAAAATCATCCACCGCTACGCCGACCAAATATGGTCCCAGCAACGACAGCCCGGAGCTGAGCAACACCATGAACAATACCAGCATTAGCTTGGCCTTGCGACGGGCCAGATAAGCCCAAATTCGCCCTACCGTGCCAGACCAGTTCTTCGCTTTGGCCTTGCGTCGTCCTTTAGCACCTGCCGGGTTTCGCAGTACACCGGATTCCGGTGTAGGTTGACGGAATGGTTCAATGAGTTCCTTGAGCATGCGACTCCTCCTTTCCGTATTGTGATTTATAGATACGTCGATACAGTTCTGAGCTGTTCATGAGATGCTCATGATCTCCGCTAGCGATCAGGCGTCCCTCATCCAGCAGTAAAATCTGATCTGCGGATGCCGTCGAGCTGATCTTCTGCGTAATGAGAAATGTCGTACAGGACAGGCCATCGAGTGCATTCAGCAATGCTGTTTCCGTCCCCACATCCAGCGCGCTTGTGCTGTCGTCCAGAATCAGCACCGCGGGCTGGCGCACCAGTGCGCGGGCAATCGAAAGCCGCTGCTTCTGTCCGCCGGACAGATTCACGCCACGCTGCCCGAGCATGGTGTCATAGCCTTGCGGCAAGCGTTCAATCATAGGATGGATTTGTGCCATGCGTGCGGCTTCCTGAATCTGCTCCAGGCTAGCATTTTCCAGCCCCCAAGCAATATTATCCCTGATCGAGCCTGTGAATAGCAGTACCTCTTGAGGGACATAACCAATCGCCTCACGGAGAATGGCCCCATCCAGTTCACGAGCGTCCTTTCCGTCAAAGCGGACATAACCTTCATCTTCTTCATACAGACGTGTAATCAACTGCACCAGTGAGGATTTGCCCGAACCAGTAGCCCCCATAATAGCGATCCGCTCGCCCGGCCGTGCCCTAAAGGAGATATCCTTTAATACAGCCAAATCACTGCCCGGATAATGAAAGCTCACCCCATCCATTTCCACCTGTCCCTCAATCCGTGTGTTAGGTGTTGGAACAGCCTCCAACTCGCGCCCCACTTCATTAGGCGTTTCCAAAACCTCTCGAATCCGCCCTGTGGATGCAGTTGCCCGGGAAAATACTACCACGATACCGGACAAGGCAGACAAAGCTCCAATCGTCCGCAAAGAATAATTGACGACTGCAACCACCTGTCCTACACTGGCATCTCCAGTGGAGATTTGAGCGCGCCCAAACCAAAGCACTGCAATAATCCCTACATTCATCGTAAATAAAATGAACGGCATTGTCGTTTCTGTCCAGCGTAGAGCGGATACCGTCCCTTTCATCAACTCGCTTCCGTAATGGGCAAAGCGTTCAATTTCATGCCGCATCCGCACAAAAACCCGAATAAGCCGAATGCCTGTCAGATTCTCCTGGATTACTCCATTAACATCATCCAAGCGCCGCTGAACACCCTTAAACAAAGTGACCGTCCTCCGCATCATTACCAGCACAAATACGAACAACACCGGAGCCATAACCGCCAGCAGCAGCCCAAGCCTAAAATGTACAACCAAGGCCATTATAATACTGCCGATGACCACCAGCGGAACCCGTGTCATAAATCGCAAGCTCATAAACACCGTATCTTGTACTTGCGTGACATCTCCCGTCAGGCGGGTAATCAACGACGAAGTAGCAAACCGTTTGAACACTGGATAAGAAAAGGATTGCACCTTTTGATACAGCTTTTCCCGCACATCATAGCCAAACCCCTGACTTGCATGCGATGCAAAAAAGGAGCTGGATATTCCCGCCATAAAAGCGATCACAGCACTGCCCACCAGTACACCGCCCCATAACCAGACGACAGGCAAATCCTGCTGCCGAATGCCCTCATCTATGATTTTGGAGATCAAATACGGCTGCGATAACTCTACCGTCAGTTCCAGCAACATCATCACGAGCGCCGCGATAGCTGGAACCCGATATTTTTTTAGAAAAGAGAACATCATTCCCACAAGCATTCCTCCAATTGCCCATAGCCGTCCTTCCAGATCAGCGCCTAATCGTTGTATGAATTCAAAGTGGCGTAATACCATATACGCACTTTATATAGCACTATATTTTATTATACCCTTCTGAACGGCTTCGTTTAACCAGCAAATTGGAGACTCCAGTTGCAGGGTTAAAAAACATACAAAGAAAGCGTTCCAGTCACGGTCACACTTACCGGACGGGAACGCCTTTTCAGTTATTTTGGCAGCTCTGCTGGATAATACTGCAGCCAGTGCTTTAAGTCCGTGCTGCGGATGACCCGCTTGGGGTCTTCACCGACTAGGCGAAGCCGCTCCAGCAGGAAGTTGATTTCACCAGAACCTGCTTCAATTCCTTCCTGCTCCAGTATATATTGAACTGCACTTCTGCCCGAATGTTTGCCGAGTACGAACGAATGGTCGGTGCCTAGCTCAGACGGATCAAGGGCCTGATAGGCGGCGCGCTCCTTTAGCAGACCGTTGATATGTATGCCGGATTCATGGGCGAATATCATGTCTCCCACAATTGGCTTGCCTTCAGGAATGGTTCGGTTAGAGGCTTTGGACACCAGTGCAGCCAGCGGGTTCAGCAGTTCGGGACGAACACTGCAGGTTCGTTGATATAGGTCCCTCCACGACATCACTACCTCCTCCAGCGCTGTATTACCCGCTCTTTCCCCAAGTCCCGACACCGTGGTACTGGCCCAGACAGCTCCCGCCTGCAAAGCTGCCAGAGTATTGGCTAGCGCCAGGCCATAATCATTATGACAGTGGATCTCAAGCTCCATATCCTGCGGCACACGCGATACAAGTCTGCCTATGCGAGCCGCTATGGCATCGGGATGGTGAACGGACAGCGTGTCGGCATATCTTAAGCGCCGGATACCATCCCTGTAAAGCTGATTCGCCAACTGCTCAAGGAACAGGCCATCTGCCCTTGAAGCATCCTCAAAGCCTACAGAAACAGTCAATCCTTTACACTGACCGTAATTAACAGACTTGCGGATCAGATCCGTCACCTGCTCAGGATTCATGCCCAGCTTGGCCTTCATCTGCACTGTCGACACAGGAACCGAAATATGGGCCCATCCGACACCTGTCGATTCAGCTGCATCAATATCAGTGAACACCGCGCGATTCCAGGTCATTAACTTCATCTGGAGTCCGAGAGCAGCAATCCTGGCAATAGACCTGCACTCCGCCTCTCCCATTGCCGGAATTCCGATCTCAGCCTGCTCCACCCCCGCCGAGTCCAGCATGATGGCAATTTCAGTTTTCTCCTCAGACGAAAAGGCAACGCCCGGAGCCTGCTCCCCGTCACGAAGTGTCGTATCACAAATATGCAACCGACTCATCTGTATCCCCTCCTGTTCCGCAGCACGGACAATGCGTGTTGCGTTTGACCGCTACGGTGTAGCTACTCATATCCAGCACATTCATACGGTACATGCGGTCAGTGAACAGATTGCCCGCTTTTGTAATCCATTTGATCGCTTCCAGTGCAGCCATACAGCCAATCAAACCGGAGGTGGCTCCCAGGACCGGAAATCCCAGAGGTTCCCAAGGTTGCCCTCCTTCCGGATAGAGACATTCCAGGCATGCTGTCCTACGGGGATCAATGGTCATCAATGATACTTCATAGGCGTACATGGCCGCTTCTATCATCGGTCTGCCATGTCGAACACATAGTCTGTTGAGCGCATATCTTTCTGGAAAGTCATATCGCGCGTCAATCACGATATCCGCTGCTTCTACCCATGGTCCAGAGGATTCTTCCGTGATTCTGTGGGCGTGGCCCTCAAGCTGTGTCTCAGGATTGATACGGTGCAAGTGCTCCAATGCCGTCTCCATCCGTTCCTCCCCGATTCGTCCGCTGTCCATCAGCACCTGCCGATTCATATCGGGCAGATGGATTACACCCTCATGGGCCAATATCAGCTTTCCGACTCCAGCAGCGGTCAGGTACATCGCTGCTGTCCCTCCCAACCCTCCGATGCCTGCAACCATAACAGTAGCCTGCTTTAGCCTGTTCTGACCCTCTACTCCCAGTAGCTTCAACTGGCGTCCGTATCTACTGTCTTCCAGCAACTGTACCATTCGTCCATCCCCTTCATGTGCGGTTCCGCCCTTAAGATATTCGGTCCGCAGGATCTTGACATCATATATGGTTGCCCTTCCTTACAAGATGTTCATGATTCGGCTTTGCCGGTGCCCTCCTCAGCATGCAGGATTTTGGCAAGCCACATGGGCGGATTACGAGCCAACATATTCTGGAGACGCTGGACCTGCTCCTCAATGGTGCTACCGAAGGCCACCTTCACAGGCATAATGGTCCGTTTGGTAACCTGTGCGGCGGCCGAAGCGCCAATTTGTACCAGGAAGATCAAGGCACAATCCTCGATCAGGCCAATTCGGCTGGCGATCTTGCCCGCCTCATTCTCATCGCTCCCCAGGGCTATCCGCCGATGCTCCAGAAACTGAACGCCTGAGTGCCGGATTTCGAATACAGTGAACATAGGACTCTGTCCAAAATGAGCATTCACAAGCACACCGTCTTCTGTCGCAAATGCAACCTTCATCCTCCTCTCCCCCTCTCAGCAAGCACATTGCCCACCTTGTTCACCCATTCCATGGTTCCACGGTATCCGACGCTGACGGATGTGTGGGCGCCTAGCTCGTCATACACCGGCAAGCCTGCCGGTACAAATGAGGCCCCGGCTCGTGCCGCTCCCTTTCTTCCATGTGAATTACTGATCCACAAATCGACACCCTGTGCGTGCTCCTCTGCATCATCCATATCACCAATCCAAACTTCCCGTTCTGTCTTTTGCAGTGCGGGTGTGCTGCAGGGTGTAATTAGCCGCTTCAGTTCCACTCCCATCTCCTCCAACCAGGCAGCGGTCGACAGCAGATGATCCGGTTCTAGCGCTACTACAGCCGAAGCGCCGGAATAATAGAAATGGGCATCCAGCATGCTATCCAACAGATTTTCACGCTGCCAGCGAAATCGAACGGGGACTGGCTCGTGGCTGATTTTCTGCAGAAAATGTATGAACGCATCGCTTGCCGTCAAGCCAGACAGACCAGGAAACAAGTGGTAGGGAATGCCTGCGGCATGATCCAGCCTACGTGCCGGACGTTCCATGCTCGCGCCAATGGCAATAGTGCTGGAAGACTCCAGCATCTGGCAGGCTGAATCCAGTGGAGTTCCCCCCCTCGTCAAAGGAGAAAAGCCTGTCAGCAGGTGACCGGACAAGGAAGTGGAAATATCGGGAAGTGTAATAACCTCCAGGCCGAAGGAAGCAATAATATCTTTGATTTCCATGACATCTCCGGCAGTCAGATAAGAAGCCGGCAGCAGATTGACCTGCGTCCGGCGCTGTTTTTTGGGAAA
>NZ_JCAJRU010000007.1:0-49213 GCF_059447605.1 Paenibacillus sp. N119s
CGCCGGGCTGAAGTGGCCATCGGTATGATTGTACTGCTGGCGCTGGCCTATGCAGGTTATCGTAAATATCGGGCTGGTTTTACTGGGTAACGATGAAAGTTTGAACATTCGCAATTTTGTTGTGAGCCATCCACTATTTGTTAGCCCATTGCCCGGATTACCGGGCTATTCCTCTTTAAACCCTTCCCCATGTACATCATGCACATCCTGAATGATGATAAACGCCCGTGGATCAACCGCTTTAACAATTTGGTGCAGTCGCCGTATTTCCTGACGGGACACGACACAATAGGCAACATGCTTGGCCTGTTTGGAAAATGCACCTACAGCCGGAATAATCGTCACTCCGCGATCCATGTCCCTGGTAATAATATCTGCAATATCCATCGTGTGATCGCTGATAATCATAAAAGCTCTGGCGGAATAAGCCCCCTCTTGTATAAAATCAATAATCTTGGATGCGATGAACACAGCGACTAATGTATATAGAATTTTTTCTTTGGGTATGTAAAGTAGTGAAGCGCCGATAATGACAATATCAATGACCAGCATAATCCTCCCCATGCTCCACCCAAACTTCCGATTTAAAATACGAGCGATAATATCCGAGCCACCGGTAGTGCCGCCAAAGCGGAACACAATGCCTAGCCCGGCCCCAAGCGTAACTCCCGCATATAATGAAGAAAGTATAAAATCGTGTTCAGTCTGAAACGTCCCCATCCATCCGAGATGAATCATTTTTTCAAATAACCACAAAAAGAATGTGAGTGACCCAATACCGACCCCCGTATATATAATCGACTTGCCCCCAAGCATTTTCCATCCAATTAAAAATAATGGAATGTTCAGAAACAAGGTGGAGAGAGAAGGTGAAATCGAAAAAGCATAATTAAGCAGCAGGGTAATCCCTGTAATACCGCCTTCCATCAATTTACTGGGTATAATAAAATAAAGAAGACCGAATGCATAGATGGCTGTGCCAAATACGATCGGCAAAATCAATTTAAGCTGTTCCATGGACTTGGATATTTTCATATAATCCCTCACAGTAGCAGTTTAAGGATGAGCGATTCCATGCAATTTTTCGTAAATCGCAGATCCCTATGTTTAGTATACCTTTTTGCGGCAGCTTTAAAAGACAGATGACTGCAAGTTGATATCGTTAGTCCACAATTAAAAAAAATTTGTTTTAAAATGTGCTTTACGATAACATATGAATAAACCTGCACATGGGGGGATTGCGTGTTTCATGGAAAAATCGTTAGATGAAATTCAACGTGAGGTAGACCAGTATATCTCTCAATTTAAGGAAGGGTATTTCAGTCCTTTGGCTATGTTGGCCCGGATGTCCGAGGAAGTCGGTGAATTGGCGAGGGAGGTCAATCACTCCTTTGGTGAGAAGCCGAAAAAAGCGGATGAAGCCGACAATTCCATTGAGCTGGAGCTGGGGGACATTTTGTTCATCACAGTTTGCTTTGCGAACTCACTAGGTATAAATTTGACCGAGGCACATGATAAGGTTATGCATAAATTTAACACGCGTGACGCGAATCGCTGGACTAAAAAGGACACCGATTAGGCGTTTTGTACATATGCTGTACCAAACCGGTTACCCGGAGGTGCAGTGTCATGAAGGCGGAGGAATACGTTCAGAAAGCTTATCAGTGCATTTTGCAGAACGATTTTGAGCAGGCGGTGGAATGGTTTGAAAAAGCGATTTCAGCTCAGCCTGATCATGCGGAACATTATTTCCGATGCTCGGTTACCTATGCTCGTAGTGGACGCTTGGAGCAGGCTTTGGCATATGCAGAGCATGCGGTTCGCCTCGCTCCACAGCAGGAAGAATATGTTCTCCATCTGCATGCGCAGGAAGCCAGGCAGTATACAGAAAAGGCCAGAAAAATGCTGGAGGTCGACAGACCTACGCCGCAGATGCATCAAGATGCGATATTGCTGCTGGAACGGGCAATTTCCCTTGATCCGTTATGTGGTGACGCATTTTTGCTGCTCGCATTGATTTATGACGAATTGAATGAACATAAGCTGGCTGTGCAGGCTGCTCGTGAGGCTGCAGCGCTGTATCCTCACAATGTGCAGCTTGCCAACCTTATGAAGAAGTTATGCCAGCAGATGAATGAACAAATCTAGCACAAATGGATGCAGAAGGAGTTGTAGGGATATGTCAGAACCAATAAAAGTGGCTGTCGTTGGAGCAGCAGGGCGCATGGGCCGTGAGGTTGTCAAATTGGTTCTTCAGGATGAGGAACTACAGCTTGTAGCCGCAGTGAACAGAACACACGCCGGCAGTGATGCCGGCCTTCTCGTCGGACTACCAGAAGCTGGTATCGCTATTATGGAAGATGTAGAGCAGGCTTTACTGGAGAGCCGAGCCGATGTCATGGTTGACTTTACGGGGCCGCGTTTTGCATACGCACATACAGCGCTTGCTATTAAGTATGGAGTTCGTCCGGTTATCGGTACGACAGGGTTTACTCCCGAACAAATTGATGAACTGGACAAGCAGTGTCGTGAACAACAAATTGGGGGGCTGATTGCGCCTAACTTTTCGATCGGAGTTATTTTGATGATGCGGTTTGCGGCTCAGGCAGCAAAATATTTCCCACATCTGGAAATCATCGAATATCATGGCGACCAAAAATTGGACGCGCCCTCAGGCACAGCCATTAAGACTGCAGAACTGATCGCCGAGCAGCGTCAGGAGCTACGTCAAGGCAATCCGGAAGAGGAAGAAATGCTAGAAGGTTCACGTGGTGGTTACTATCAAGGATTCCGTATTCACAGTGTCCGTCTTCCTGGTGTGTTCGCACAGCAAGAAGTTATATTTGGAGGGTTTGGACAATCTCTGAAAATTCGTCAGGACTCCTATGAACGAGCTGGATATATGCCTGGTGTTAAAATCGGTATTCAGAAGGTGATGGAGCAACCGGGGCTTGTATATGGTTTTGAGCATTATATCGATTAAGAATATACGAATGAATTGATAAATGGCATTATAGAATGAGGCAGGAGGAATTTCGAATGTTAAAGATTGCATTTATAGCGCATGACCGCAAAAAGGATGAAATGGTTAATTTTATAACGGCGTATGAGCAAGTATTTACAGATCACCAATTGTATTCAACAGGTACAACAGGTCAGCGCATAATGGAGCAAACCAAGCTTCAAATTCACCGTTTCATGTCCGGTCCGCTCGGTGGAGATCAGCAAATCGGGGCTATGGTTGCGCAAAATGATATGGACTTGATTATATTTTTACGTGATCCTCTCATGGCGCAGCCGCATGAGCCGGACATTAGCGCCTTGCTACGTCTGTGTGATGTGCAGGGGATTCCTTTAGCAACCAACGTTGCAACTGCTGAAATACTGGTGAAAGCGCTGGATCGTGGCGACTTTGCTTGGCGTGAGCTGGTGCATAAATATAAACCGGGTCTTGACCAGCAGGGTGATGTGAAATGACGCTGGACATCCTGATTTTCGGAGCCCATGCCGACGATGCAGAAATCGGAATGGGTGGCACCATTGCCAAGCATACAGCCGCAGGTCTAAAGGTAGGGGTGTGCGATTTGACGCGGGCTGAAATGTCATCCAATGGTGATGTGGATACTCGTATGGCAGAAGCTGAACAGGCCTCGAAAGTGCTCGGGCTTGCTGTGCGGACGAATTTGGGCCTGCCTGATCGTGGGTTATATGTAACACCTGAACATGTAGCAGCAGTTACAGCAGAAATCAGGCGCCATGCTCCAAAAGTTGTATTTGCTCCTTATTGGGAGGATCGGCATCCAGATCATGTCATGTGCAGCAAGTTAGTAGAAGAAGCTGTATTTAACGCCAAGTTGAGACGTTTTATGCCGGAGAGTCCCGCGGTACAGGTCGAGCAATTATATTTTTATTTTATCAATGATATCGGCAGAACAGATTTGATTGTGGACATTACCGAGCATTATGATGCCAAGGAACAGTCGTTGTTGAGTTATGCTTCGCAGTTTCAGGCAGCACCTGGGAAGGACACGGTATCCACACCACTGAATCAGGGCTATGTGGAACGGGTAAAGGCTAGGGACTCGTTGCTGGGGCAACGCAAACTGATTTCATATGCAGAAGGGTTTGCGTCCAAAACGCCATATCTGGTTAAGCTATTCACATAAGGATTTATACCTACGCATGTTGTAGAATGCTGAAATAAATGGGCATACAAGTGATTATGGATGAACGGAAGGAGGCAGCTTAGCTTGAATGACAAACTAAAAATTGGGATTACCTGTTATCCGTCACTGGGTGGCTCGGGCGTTGTGGCTACTGAGCTGGGCAAGTTGCTGGCAGAAAAAGGGCATGAGGTCCATTTTATTGCTAATAGCATTCCGTTCAGATTAGGCGGGACGTTCCAGAAAAATATTTTTTATCATGAAGTCGAAGTTAACGATTATTATGTGTTCAGATATCCGCCATATGATTTGTCACTAGCGACAAAAATGGCCCAGGTGGCTCAAATGAAGAATTTGGATGTACTCCATGTTCATTATGCTGTTCCGCATGCGGTGTGCGCTTATTTGGCGAAGGAAATGGTGGGCGATCATTTGAAAGTGGTCACCACCCTGCACGGCACAGACATTACAGTGTTGGCACAGGATGAATCGTTAAAGGATCTGATTCGACTGGCTATTAACAAAAGCGATGCTGTGACAGCAGTTTCCAAGGATTTGATTCGGGAGACAATCGATGCGTTAGAAATAACACGACCTATAGATTTGACCTACAACTTTGTAGATAAACGAGTATATTATCCAAGAGATGCCGCTGCGCTTAGGAGAGATTTTGCTCAACCGCACGAAAAAATTATGATGCATATTTCCAATTTCCGTCCGGTTAAAAGGGTGGGAGATGTGCTGGATATCTTCGACAGAGTGCAGCAAAAGGTACCTGCGAAGCTGCTGTTTGTAGGAGAAGGACCGGATCTTCCAAAGATTCGTTGTAAAATCGAAAGTTTGGGCCTGCAGGACAAAGTCTTCTTTTTAGGTAAACAGGATCAAATCGCAGAAGTGATTTCTATGGCGGATGTGCTGCTGCTTCCTTCGGAGAAGGAAAGTTTTGGTCTAGTTGCACTGGAAGCAATGGCCTGTGGAGTGCCAACAATTGGTTCTCAGGCAGGAGGAGTACCTGAACTTGTCGTGCATGGAAGTACGGGGTATCTTGCTGAAATCGGTAATACCGAGGCGATGGCTGATTATGCAGTAGAACTGCTGTCTGATGAAGCGATGGCGGAACGTTTCCGTGAAGCGTGCCTGACACGAGCACGTACCGTATTCTGCGATGAGCTGATTACCCGTCAATATGAAGAAATCTATTACCGTGTGTTGGGACGCGAGGTGCCGGATCTTAAACCGATCAGCGTTTAAGGAGGCGGACTCGCGTCCGTTTTTTATTGAATAACTTGCAAAGGGGGAAACCCTATGAATACAAATACTTGGCAATATGCTGATCCAGAAATGGCTCTTCGCGGCAGAGAGGTCATACATACACTAACCACAGCAGGCCACGAAGCTTATTGGGTTGGTGGCTGTGTACGGGATGAGCTATTAGGACGAGCTATTCATGATATGGATCTGACCACTTCGGCTGAGCCTGAAGAGGTCTTAGCACTGTTCCCTCATGTGATTCCGACAGGAATCCAGCATGGGACGGTAACGGTCATGCAGGATGGTCATGCGTTCGAGGTGACCACTTTTCGTACGGAACGTGGATACACCGATCACCGCCGTCCAACAGAAGTATCCTTTGTGAAGGACATCCGTGAGGATCTGATGCGGCGGGACTTCACGATGAACGCGATAGCGATGGCTGAACACGGGGAACGAGTAGACCCGTTTGGTGGAGAAGCTGATTTGCGAGCCGCTCTCGTTCGTTGTGTGGGACGAGCCGAGGAACGCTTTGAGGAGGACGGGCTGCGAATGCTGCGTTGCATCCGTTTCGCCTCTGTATTCCGGTTCCGAGTGGCTTACAATACCTGGAAAGGTATGATTCGTCGCAGAGAGGGACTCCGATACATAGCCATGGAACGGGTACGAGTCGAATTAGAAAAGATGCTGGCGGGGCCTGACCCGTTACGTGGGTTGGAGATGCTGGGTCGTAGCGGATTGCTCGACTGTACGAAAGTGCCAGTTCCCTGGGAACAATGTGATGCACAGGCGCTCCAGGAGATCGTGAAGCTGCCAGCAGAGTTGCGATGGGGGTTGCTCCTTATGTCTTGTAGACTTAGCTTCGAGGCAGCAGACGAGCTGTTAAGAGCTTGGACCTTCTCTAACGCTGCACGTCTACGTTTGGTTCATTTGTTGGAATGGGAAACTGAGCTCATCAGCCATGCTGCTGCCATAGCTGGGAATTCTGTTTCAAGTGATTCTGACTGTATCAACGATGAGGCGCTGCGTCGCAGCTGGATTCAATTGTTAATTAAGCTGGGAAAGGACACAGCATCAGACTGGTTAGAGCTTTACAAGACACTGCCTTCTTCGTTCCGCGGATTACCACCATCGGTAGAAATGCATGTGCAGAAAATAGCTGAACTGGCAAACTCTTGGACACAGCAGGCAGTAGTCGTTCGGATTAAGGATTTAAATATTACTGGAAATGAGCTGGTTCAGGCAATGAATCGACCAGGTGGACCGTGGCTGGGACAGCTGATGGAACAGCTTTTACAAGCGGTCGCTTGCGGAGATATCCCGAATGAAACAGAAACATTGCTTCAGGAAGTGAAACGGGTGATGAGTAGTGAATAATCATGAGAGACTGTTAGGCATACTGGAGGAAGGTTCATCAGATTACGTATCTGGTGAGGAGATTAGCCGCCGCCTCTCCGTTAGTCGCACAGCAATATGGAAGCAAATCAACAAACTACGTGAGCTGGGTTATAATATCGATGCCTCTTCGCGCCGGGGCTATCGGTTGATATCTCGGCCTGACCGACTGGAAGTCTCCAGATTGTCAGATCTAGTAACTACACAATCGTTTGGCCAGCGTATCATAGTGCTGGATTCGACGGTATCCACTCAACAGGATGCTATGCGTTTGGCAGAAGAGGGTGCTCCAGAGGGAACGGTAGTGCTGGCAGAGGAACAGACAGCAGGCCGGGGACGTCAGGGACGGAAATGGTATTCCCCTCGCGGTAAAGGGATATGGATGAGCATTATATTGCGCCCCACCCAGCCCTTGGCTTTTACCCCTCAGCTAACGCTGCTTACAGGTGTGGCGGTATGTCGGGCTATTCGCCGACTGACGGGTGTGGAGGCAGGTATTAAATGGCCAAACGATCTGCTGATCCATGGTCGCAAGGTATCCGGTATTCTGCTGGAATCTGCAACAGAGGATCAACGGGTTCGCTATTGCATTGCAGGAATTGGCATCGACGTTAATTTGAATGTAGAAGATTACCCGGAAGAGCTATCCCATGTAGGGACATCTTTGAAAATAGAAGCAGGGCTTGAAATTGACCGTACTACACTGATTGCTGTAGTTCTGGAAGAAATGGAGCAGCTAAGCAAGCTATATGCCGAGCAGGGGTTTCAGCCTATAGCTATGCTGTGGGAGGCGTTATCCGTGACGATGAACCGCAGCGTTCGTGCACATACGGGACAAGGGGTAGCGGTAGAAGGTACAGCGGTCGGCTTGGACCCTTCAGGGGCACTCTTGATTGAAACGGATCTTGGAGAGCGAATTCAGGTCATTTCAGGAGACATACAATTGTAGAAGCGACCTTAGCTGTGAAAAACGCTCATAATCTTTCTGTTCCCTGTGTAAAACTTCACGTGAAAAAGTGGATGTTTTTTGTTATACTGTGCAGGAGGCGGCATCGGACGGTCCGAGCTGCACTCCAAGGGCACATGCTCTACTTTAGCAAGTTTGTAAGACCATCATAACTTCATTTGAAGGTTACGTTGGATTCTGCTCTGAGCCGAACAGGACCGAGACAGAAGGGACGATCTCAAAATGAGTGTCTTTTTTGGCTGTTCGGACCTTTTGATGACGCAGATGTACAAGCGTTCATAAAAGGTTATTTTTTGTGCCAAAAAAAGATGGAAGGGAGCCATTCGAAATGGCAGGAAAACAAGCGCTGAATATTGTGAAAATGAAAAAAATGAAGCAGGAGGGCATTCCGCTCAGTATGCTGACCGCCTATGATTATCCATCGGCTAGGATAGCCGAGGAAGCGGGAATTGACATCATTCTCGTCGGGGACTCGCTGGGTAACGTAGTTCTTGGTTATGATTCGACCATCCCTGTGACCTTGGATGATATGGTGTACCATTCCCGGACAGTGGCAAGAGGGGCTGAGCATACATTTATCGTAGCGGACATGCCTTTTATGACATATCACGGTAGTATATCCGAAAGTCTTCAAGGCATCCGTCGTCTGATGCAGGAAGGACATGCGCATGCGGTTAAATTAGAGGGCGGAGCAGAAATCGCCGATGTTGTAAAAGCGACTGTTCAGGCAGGTGTACCTGTGCTGGGACATATCGGGCTTACTCCGCAATCCGTTAATCAGATTGGCGGCTATCGCATTCAAGGTAAGGACGAAGCGGACGCACGCCGATTGATGGCAGATGCCAAGGCGTTAGAACAGGCAGGTGCCTTTGGTATTGTCTTGGAATTGGTGACTGAGGAAGTGGCAACGGCGATTTCTAAAGAACTTTCCATTCCGACGATTGGAATCGGTGCAGGACGTGGATGTGACGGTCAGGTACTCGTTTATCACGATCTGATTCAATATGCTTCGCCTTATTTCAGCAAACGTTTTGTGAAAACCTATGCCGATGTAGGCGGCTTGATCCGCAGCAGTATTGAGCAATATGTGAGCGATGTAAAAGGGCGGGCATTCCCTGCCCAAGAGCATGTGTTTAGCGCGGATGATCGCGTTGTGGAGTCCCTGGAGTCCTTGTACGGACAAGCAAAAGGACAAGCGCTGGAACAAGCTAAGGAAAAGGTGGAATCTCAGTCATGATCATCGTAAGAGAAGTAGCTCAGCTCCGCAAGGTTATTGCCGAACGTCGGCAGCTTGGAGTCAATGGAGAAAAAAAAGCACACGATTCTGCCTCATTACTGCAACATAAAGTTGGCTTTGTACCAACAATGGGATACCTGCATGAAGGGCACGCGAGCTTGATGCAAAAGGCGCGCGAAATGGCAGATACGGTGGTGCTTAGCATTTTCGTAAATCCAATTCAATTTGGACCTACCGAAGACCTGGACAGCTACCCTCGCGATGAAGCTCGTGATCTGGAGGTAGCTCGGCGCGAAGGCGTGGATATTGTATTTTTGCCGACGGTAGCAGAAATGTACCCGCAGCCAACCCAAACCAAAATTCACGTATCCGCTTTGACAGACCGCTTGTGCGGTGCTTCCCGTCCAGGTCATTTTGACGGTGTGACTACAGTGGTAGCCAAGCTGTTTAATATGGTAGGTCCTGATTTGGCCTTTTTTGGAATGAAGGATGCGCAGCAGGTTGCTGTGCTTCAACAAATGGTGACTGATCTCAATATGAGTGTGACCCTTATACCTTGTCCTATCGTGAGAGAGGCCGATGGTTTGGCTCTTAGCTCCCGTAATGTATATTTGAGTGCGGAACAGCGTAAGCAGGCGTTGGTCCTGTCCCAGTCCCTGCGTAAGGTGCAAGAAGTGAGCGAAGATATCGTACAGAACACCATTACGATGGAGCAGATACGTCAAATGGTGGAGTCTACCATTGCCTCTTCTCCTTTGGCGGATATTGACTATATTGAAATATTAACTTTTCCTGGTCTGGAGCCCCTTCGCCTTGAGCAGCGTCTATGTGATGTGCAGGACGACATCATTGTTGCGCTGGCTGTGAAATTTGGGAATACCCGACTGATTGACAATATAAGAATACAGAAAGTGGAGGTACTTTCCCATGTTTAGAACCATGATGAAATCTAAAATTCACCGCGCGACGGTTACCGAAGCCAACCTGAACTATGTGGGGAGTATTACCATAGATGAAGATTTAATGGAGACATCGGATCTGCTGGAGAATGAAAAGGTTCAAATTGTAAACAATAACAATGGAGCTCGACTGGAAACCTATGTGATCCCAGGACCGCGTGGAAGCGGCGTAATTTGTCTCAACGGTGCGGCAGCCCGTCTGGTTCAGCCTGGGGATACAGTCATCATTATTTCCTATGCTTCCATGTCAAATGAAGAGGCCAAAACATACAAGCCAACTGTGGTATTTGTGGATGAACATAATAAACCAGCCCAAACGATGAACAAGGAAGTACACGCGACGATCATGTAATGAATGGGAGTGCGGATGAAACCCCTCATTTAAGCGAAAAATGTGATTGTAATAATCCATCTTTCGTAAGGGCGGGATGCACATGTTCCAGCATGTATTCGCAGAAATGAACAGCATGTTAGATGATATCGTGAAGCATTACCCATCAGCCCAGGGCCCCCGCAGACAGGAGCTGCTGCAGAATTGGAGTCTGCTGCGGAGAATGAGTGATGGAATTATGGATGAGTGGCTGGCTTTTGAGGAAAAAATGGTTTGCTTGCGTGCGGCTGGCTTTTCCGCAGAGACCGACATGTCTGACGCTGAATTGCCAGAAAAGGAGCTGCCGGCTTTTAACCGGGGGCAGGGGTATTATCGATTACTTATGTACCCTGAGGCCATCCAGCAATTTAAGCAGGTGCTACAGCATTTTCCAAACAGCTGGCAGAGTTGCATGTATATGGGGATGGCTTATTTTCAACTGGATGATTCAGCAGAGGCTGTAGGCCATTTTCAGAAGGTGCTGCACCTAACTGAACAACCAGGACTAAAAGCCGTCATTTTTAATGCGTTAGGCTGTTTGATGGCAAAGCAGGCTGACGTAAAAGAGGCGCAAAAATATTTTGCTCTCGCACATCAGTTCGATCCAACACTACCCGAGCCACTGCACAATATGCAAGCCTGTTTGTCTGGTGCCGAAAAGCTTCGATGCAACAGCTCCATGTTAACCTGGATGTAGCTGTCAGACACCGAATAAGACGATGCATGCCCACCTCCTTGGGGGCCGTGTGCATCGTCTTTTTTGGCTGTCTTAATTTCCAAACAGGCAATCTTCTGCTATGCTATTATACGGAGTTATTATTTTTGTATGTGTCAAAAGAAAGGATTAAGCTCGAATGAAATTTGCGGTATTGGATTTTGAAACGACAGGCACCCAGTCCGCGGATGATATCATTCAAGTCGGACTTGCAATTATAGATCATGATAACAGCATTTCCCGTGTTTACGGCTCTTATGTAAACCCTGGCAGATCTATTCCACCTTTTATCACCGGCTTGACCGGGATTACAGACGATGACGTCAAAGACGCGCCTTCACTCGAAGAAATGATGATGGAACTCGTGCCTATGCTGGATGATGTCGTGCTGGTCGGTCATAATGTGGCGTTTGATTTCAATTTTTTGCAAAGCGCTTTGGATCGGTGCGGATACTTACCCTTCAGCGGTAGAATTTTGGATACGATGGATTTTCTAAAAATCTTGTTCCCGTCGCTATCTTCTTACCAATTGGGTTTTGTTTCCTCTGAGTTTCGGCTGGCACATGACCGCCCTCATCAGGCAGACAGTGACGCGTTGGCTACAGCTGAGGTGTTTTTAAAGTGTCTAGGTGAGCTTCAGGCATTGCCTTTGATAACGATACAGCGGCTTAGCGATTTGTTTGCAGAGGAAGACAGTGATCTTGGTTGGTTTCTTGACGGTATTCGGGAAGAGAAAGAGCTTGATCCTATTCAGGATTTGGAGAAACATCAATTTTTCCGTCAGCTTGCGCTTAAAGTGGAGGATTGGACCGAGCTGGCTACTCCGCGTAGAGAAGATGATCCGAATCCGCTGTCAGGTGTTTCCTTTGAGGAGTATATGGATGATGTGCGGGACAATTTGCGTTCATCCTTGAGCCAATATGAGGAGCGCGAGGCCCAGATCCAAATGATTGAGGGTGTAAACCAAGCCCTGAGTCAAGATAAGCATTTGTTGATTGAGGCGGGGACAGGAACAGGGAAGTCCCTAGGTTATTTGCTTCCGTCACTATATCATAGTGTAAAATATGGGCAGAGGGTCACCGTAAGTACGCATACTATTAATCTGCAGGAGCAATTGCGAGAACGTGATATTCCGATGCTGACAAAAGTGATTCCGTTCCCGTTCCGGGCTGCCATTTTTAAGGGTCGGGGACATTATTTGTGTCTGCGCAAGTTTGAACATAAAATAAACAGAAGAGACTTCGCGACACCAAAGGAAGACTTAATTACAGCGGCTCAAATGATCGTCTGGCTGACGCTGACAGAAACCGGCGATGATGAGGAACTAAACCTAAGCAACCGTGGAGGGGATTTTTGGGAAACGGTGGCCAGTGATTCCGAGTCCTGTCTTGGTCGTTCTTGCCCATGGTTCCGTAAATGCTACTATCATCGTGCACGTCATGAAGCAGGAACAGCGGATGTGGTTATCACGAATCACTCCAAGTTGTTCACCGACGTCAAAGCAAGTCACCAACTGCTGCCGAGCTATGAACATCTGGTCATTGATGAAGCTCATCATCTAGAAGAAGTAGCTGGCAAGCACCTGGGCATGCATATGAAATATTTCACACTTGTGCACACGCTGACTCGATTGTTCAAGGACAGTAAGAATGGACAATTGCCTTCGCTACGTCAGCAGTTGGCAAAATCGGGGCATGAGAAGTCAACAGAATGGGCCTCAACCATTGACCAGCTGTATCCACTCGTTTTAGAGGTTAAGGAAACTTGGGACCTGTTAAGCGATAAGCTGTTTGGCATGTTGCCGGAACGTACTGATGCAACGCCGGGAGAAACAGGGCAGTTTTCTTCACGTCTGAAACCGTCGGCGAAGCCCGCGAAGTGGGATCAGGCGGCAGCATTGGAAAATCAGCTATATGTAACGCTGAGCGAAATTTTGCGCAAGGGCGACAAGCTGATGCTGGATGTCAAGGAAGAACATGACGATTATGCGGCAGATAGTCTCATTACAGATATTACGGGTCTGTTTAAGGATTTGGCGGGAATTAAGGAAAATTTACGTTTCTTTATACGACTCGATGATGAAACAACCGTATACTGGCTCGAAGCGAGTGGGCAATTCCGTAGTAAGTCATTGCAATTTTATGCGGTGCCCGTCGATGTGAGCCGTCAGTTGAAAGAAATGTTTTTTGACAAAAAAAGAAGTATTATTCTGACATCTGCTACTTTATCGGTAGATAAGTCATTTCAGTACATGACCGAGCAACTCGGCTTGCAGGAGGCTGCGGATCAAGGACGATTAATGACTTCTCAGCTCCCATCCCCTTTTAATTACAGGGATCAGGTGTTGCTGGTCATTCCGCGGGATTTTCCGAGTGTGAAGGGTAGTGTAGGGGATGCACACTTTGTAGAGATGCTCGTTAGCTCTCTAGGGGCGACTGCTCAGGCAACGCGGGGGAGAATGCTTGTTCTGTTTACTTCCTATCGGATGCTCCGGCAAGTGTATGAGCCGCTCAAAGAAGCGCTGGCATCCAGTGATATTACCGTGTTAGGACAAGGTGTGGACAGTGGAAGCCGCAGCAAGCTAACCCGCCGGTTTCAGGAAGCCAAAGCTTCTGTACTGCTGGGAACCAGCAGCTTCTGGGAAGGCGTCGATATTCCAGGGAAGGCACTGACTTGCCTGGCCATCGTTCGCTTGCCGTTTCAACCGCCCAATCACCCGTTACTGGAGGCAAAAAGCGAGTTGCTCCAGCAGCAGAAGAAGAATCCATTCATGAAGCTGTCTGTACCACAGGCAGTGATCCGTTTCAAACAGGGATTTGGTCGGTTGGTACGTACAGCGAGCGACCACGGAGTCGTCATTGTCTACGATACACGTGTGATCGAATCCTATTACGGAAAGCACTTTTTGTACTCGTTGCCGGGACCCAAAATGGAGCATATGCCATCGGAGCAAATGGTGCCACGCATTGCGGAATGGCTCCAATCCGCCCCGGAGACAGAGGCACAACGGACGGACACCTAAGGTCCGTTACAATTAGGGGGAGCAAGTATGAAATCAGATAAAATTTCAGAGGCTGTCGTACGGAGGTTACCCGTATATTTACGCTATCTGAATGCACTGCACAAACGGGAAGTGGCTACGGTCTCTTCTCAAGAGCTGGGGCAGAGGCTGGATTTGAATCCGGCCCAAATCCGTAAAGACCTGGCCTATTTTGGCGATTTTGGCCGGAAGGGTATCGGTTATGATGTTTCTTATCTAATTGAGAAAATACGCCATATCCTGAAAATCGACCAGCAGATTAATGTAGTACTGGTCGGAGCGGGTAATCTGGGTCAAGCCCTCTCAAACTATAACGCATATTTAAAAGACAATATGAAGATTGTGGCAGTGTTTGATGCGTTTCCAGATAAGGTTGGGACCAGAATCAATACACTGGTCGTTCAGCCAATGGATGAACTGGAAGCGACTGTGAAGGAAAAAAATATTCGAATCGGGATTATTACAGTGCCTGAGTTTGAGGCACAGCACGTAGCTGACAGGCTCATTGAGAGTGGAGTTGGGGCGATTCTGAACTTTGCACCTATCATTCTCAAGGCACCGGCTAACGTTCGGATACATGCCACAGATTTTACAACTGATTTGCTTAGCCTCGCATATTATTTGGAGGATGGAAAGGAAGAAGCACAAGATGACAGTGAATAAATGGGTAATTAAAAACGGTTCTTTTGCCGTAAATGGAGCCGAAGCGGGAGTAATTCATGGTTTTATGATTGTGGAGGATAGCCGCATTACTTACATTGGCGAGACTTTGCCTGCTGGTGAGGAAGAGACGGAAGCAATCGACGGTAAGGGGCTATTGTTCTTACCTGGTCTGGTGAATACTCATGGTCATGCGGCGATGTCTCTGCTGCGAGGATATGGAGATGATCTGGCCCTTCAAGTGTGGCTGCAGGAAAAAATGTGGCCTATGGAGGCCAAGTTTACATCTACAGATGTGTACTGGGGAACATCTTTGTCAGTGTTAGAAATGCTAAAGGGTGGAACCACGACTTTCCTGGATATGTACGACCATATGGATGAGGTGGCTCGTGTAGCTGAAGAGTCTGGCATTCGTGCAAGTCTGATGCGTGGAGCAATTGGACTATGCTCAGAAGAAGAACAGCGGATCAAGCTGGCCGAGGCCGTAACTTTTGCGCGCAACTGGCATGGTAAAGCAGACGGCCGTATCACAACCATGATGTCACCGCATGCCCCGTACACATGTCCGCCTGCGTTTATCGAGAAATTCGTACAAGCTGCACATGATCTCGATTTACCATTGCATACGCACATGTCCGAGACGATCGCCGAAGTTGAGCAAAACGTACGTGATTACGGTTTGCGTCCAGTTGCACATTTAGATAAGCTTGGCTTTTTCTCTCGTCCTTCCCTGGTTGCCCACGGCGTTCACTTGAACGACGAAGAAATTGCCTTATTAGCAGAACGAGGTGTAGCGGTCTCCCATAATCCAGGCAGCAACTTGAAGCTGGCAAGCGGCGTAGCAAGAGTGCCTGAACTACTGCGTGCAGGAGTGACCGTTTCTCTTGGAACAGATGGTCCTGCCAGCAATAATAATCTGGATATGTTCGAGGAAATGCGTCTGGCGGCACTTATTCACAAGGGAGTGTCTGGTGACCCTACGGCAGTTCCTGCCAATGAAGCACTGCGTCTGGCAACAGAATATGGCGCAAAGTCAATCGGTTTAAAAGAGGTAGGAGCGCTGGCAGCAGGCAACAAGGCTGACTTTATCGCGTTAGATCTGAATCAGGCTCATTTCTTGCCGCGTACAGATCTTATTTCCCATGCCGTATACTCTGCAAGTGCCAAAGACGTGGCTCATGTATGGGTAGACGGCCGTCAGGTTGTGAAAAATGGCGAATGCCTGACGATGGACGAGGAACGTATCAAACATGAGGCACAAGCCGCCTTTGAAGGGCTGCTGTCGCGCTAATTCAGGTGTCACATCCCCTTAGAGAGGAAGCACAGGTTTGAAAAATAAGAAAAAATGGATAGCGGTCGCCATTTTGGCCGTAATACTGATCCTGGTCAGCATTTTCTGGTATTATTCCTACGTTACTCAAGACCAGGTGGCTGAGAAAAATGCCGCTATCATTAAGGCCAAGCAAGTGGGTGGTCTGGTTAGCACGACTCAGACATGGAAGTCTGTATGGGATCAGATATATTGGGTAGTTGAAGGAAAAAACGCACAGAATGAAAATATAATGGTGTGGGTTCCCTTTCAAAAAATGGAGGGACAACCTAATGTACCTGCTGCAGATCCAAAAGGTGTTCACACTGAGCTGATGAAAAACGGAGTCGACGAACAAAAAATGACGGCGATTATCCAGCAGCAACTTCCTAATGTGAAAATTGTGAGACTCCAACCGAGTGTGTTCAACGGCGAATATGTATGGCAACTGTTTTACGATGATGGAAGCCATCATAACTATATCTTCTATCGTTTCTCTGATGGGGGATCGACAGGAATAAAGTATACTTTGCCGAATTACTAGCATGATGTTAAGAATGGAGAATGGTGGTTTGGAAGTGCTGAGGTAGGAGGGAACAGACACCGCGCTGCGCGAAGATAACCTTTACACTCAGACTATATAGCTTGGAATGATTGAAATGAAGAAAAAAAAGGCGTAAATGCGATATAATTCGTATTTACGTCTTTTTCTTGCTGCGCTGCAAAGCTGGGCTTTAAGCTAGCGAAGCATCCATACCTAGCTAATTTTTCTGCTAAGACATCGGCTTCCACCCATAACCAATGATTTTGCCTTCTCACAACTCCTCCACACATTGCCTTCGATATTAGATTCACGTTATGATATACTATATTTTATAAGTGATAGACAAATATGATAGATAAATAAGTTGCTGATCGCTATAAGATCATGCAATTTGGTTGTTTGTTGACATTCGTCCCGTTTCTTCTGGGTTTTACATTTTGAGAGGAGGATGTTGTTTGAAGTTACGTGCAGTTCCTATTGTTGTGGCGGCCGTTTTGGCAGCCTTGTTGTTATTTGGGGGATGGTTCATTTATCGTCAGGTTACAATGCAAAGTCCTCTAGAAAAACTGGTATCTCAATATCCAGGCGTGAAAAGCGCTCAAATAGATATTAAACAGGATCAGGTCGTCTTGAAACTTGATCTCAAACCGCAGGCGGATGTGGCCGGGTTGGTCGATGTGGTTAAGCAAAAAGGGCAGTCCATCATTGGCAGCCGCTCGATTAACCTGGATATTGCAGATCATTCCAATTCATCACTGAATCAATGGTGGTCTGAAGCTATGTTTCCTGTAGCCGAAGCGATGGAAAATAAAAAATATACTCAAATTTCATCTACAGTTGAGCAGATGAAAAAGAAAAAAGCAGGGATCAAGGCTGATACCGATATGGATTCGAACAATGTCTATATCCGACTCAGTGAAGGCAACGCGACGAAGTTTATCGTTTTGCCACGTCAATCTCAGCAAATGGGGGTATGGCCTAATGCCTAGATGGATCAAGGAAATATTACTCGGTATTATACCGGTGACCATTATATTTCTCGTTTTTATAGGGGTAAATATTATCCCTCTGCTGGTTGCGGGCGTGATGCTCAGCGGCTTGTTAATGCTAATGCATGCGCGTGGCGGCTTGGCCGTAGGTGCCGGACAAGAGCGCAAACGTAAAAAAAATGGTCCGGACAAGCTGACTTTTGAGGAAATTGGTGGTCAAGAAAGCGCAAAACAGGAATTGCGTGAAGCCTTGGATTTTTTGAATCGCCATGATGAAATTTCCAAGTTTGGCATTCGTCCATTAAAAGGTGTTTTGCTCACAGGTCCTCCGGGAACAGGAAAAACGCTGATGGCGAAAGCAGCTGCACATTATACAAACTCTGTGTTTGTTGCAGCTTCAGGCAGTGAATTTGTTGAAATGTACGTGGGTGTCGGCGCAGGTCGTGTCCGTGAGTTGTTTCGGGAGGCTCGCACTCGTGCAGCCAAGGAAAAGAAAGAAAATGCAATTATTTTTATTGATGAGATTGATGTTATTGGCGGTAAGCGTGAGGGTGGACAGCAACGAGAATATGATCAGACTCTGAATCAATTGCTGACAGAAATGGATGGCATTTATTCGGCAGATACACCGCGAATATTGCTCATTGCGGCAACGAATCGTAAAGAAATGCTGGACAGCGCCTTAACGCGTCCAGGACGTTTTGACCGTCATATTCAAGTAGATTTGCCTGATAAGAAAGGCCGTCTTCATATCCTTAAAATTCATGCCAAAAACAAACCGATCCAGGAAGATACTAATTTGGACAAAATCGCAGAGGAGTCGTACGGTTTTTCCGGTGCGCAGCTTGAGAGCGTCATGAATGAAGCAGCAATCTATGCCATGAGACAGGATCAGCAAATGATTGCGCAGAGTCATCTGTCTATGGCGATTGACAAGGTGATGATGGGTGAAAAAACAGACCGAGAATCGACACTGGAAGAGAAAAAACGTGTAGCGATTCACGAGTTGGGACATGCTATAATGGCTGAAATCGTTCGCCCTGGCAGCGTAAGCCAAGTAGCGCTCAGTCCGCGTGGGAAAGCGCTCGGTTATGTGCGTCACAATCCACAGCAAGAGCATTATTTATATACCAAGCAGTACCTGGAGGAGCAGATTATGATTTCGCTCGCAGGGGCTACGGCTGAAGAAATGTACTACGGGGGCCGGAGTACTGGTTCAAGCAATGATTTTGAGCAGGCACTGAACATCGTTCATACGATGATGACTTCCGGATTGACTTCTCTTGGAATTATTAACATGGAAATGGTTACAAAAGAAGAACTTATGCGGGAAAATGGCGAGATTATGAATGATCTTCATAACCGGACTTTGGAGTTGTTGGAAAAGCACCGTCCTGTGTTCGACAATTCTCTTGATATCCTGATGAAGGAAGAAACTCTGTCTGGAGATCAATTTAGATGTCAATTTAGTGAAAATGCTTTATTGCCAGCATAATTTTTTATGCTGGTTATTTTTTTTTACTTTTAGTCCGTGCTAAGATATTATTATCTATTGGGACATAAACATGTATTTTTCGACAAAGAAGGATACAATATATGAGAGTGACCAGGAAAGGGTGGAGTTAAGAACCATGCAATTTAAAAAAATCGGCGTCATTGGCGGCGGCACCATGGGACAGGGTATTTCTGAAATGCTCGCGTCCAAAGGAATCGATGTGCTGCTAGTAGAGCAGACACCAGAGAAACTAGACTACGCTTATAATATGATTGAAACAAGTCTAGACAAGCAACTCGAAAAATGGGCAATTACTCAAGCAGAGAAAAAATTGATTTTATCTCGCATTGAAAAAGTATCCCATCTGGCGGAGCTTGCTAGCTGTGATATGGTGATTGAAACCATTACAGAGAATCTGGACGAGAAGAAAGCTGTTTTCCAAGAGCTGGATCATGTGTGTCCAAACAATATTATTCTTGCAAGTAATACATCCACGCTGAGCCTGACCGAGCTTGCTAGCTCGACCAAGTATCCAGAGCGTGTTATTGGTATGCACTTTATTTATCCAGTATCCCGTATTGATCTTGTGGAAATTATTCGTGGTTTGAAAACATCAGACGAAACATTTGAAAACACTAAAATGTTCGTGGAAGAAATTGTGGAGAAAAAAGGAGTCATGATTTATGAATCTCCTGGCTTTGTAACTAGCCGGATTATCTGCCTCCTGATTAACGAAGCGGCTCATGTACTTCAAGAGGGGGTAGCTTCCGCGGAAGATATCGATGATGCTATGCGCATCGGCTACAGCTTCCAAAACGGTCCTTTGGAAATGGCTGACCGCTTTGGTCTGGATTCCGTTCTGGCCGCTTTGGAGCGGATGTTCCGTGAATTTGGCGAGCTGAAATACCGTCCGTCCATCGTCCTGAAGAAAATGGTGCGTGCAGGTAATCTGGGCGTGAAATCGGGCGAAGGTTTCTTCAAGTATGACAAGGATGGTGACCGGATATGAAAATTCTCGTAATCAACGCAGGTAGTTCTTCGCTGAAATACCAATTATATGATATGACGGACGAGTCCGTTTTAGCAAAAGGTTTGGTAGAACGTATTGGTATGGATTCCTCTATTCTGACGCATAAACCAACCAATAAGGAAGAATACACTGAAGTTAGCGAAATTTTGGAGCACACTACAGCCATCCGCAAAGTGCTGAATGCACTCACAGATGCAGAGCATGGTGTCATCTCCAGTATTAGTGAAATTCAGGCTGTGGGTCATCGTGTGGTTCATGGTGGCGAAATCTTCAAACAGTCAGCACTCGTAACACCTGAAGCGAAGAGTGAAATCCGCCGTTTGTTCGACCTGGCTCCGCTGCATAATCCGGCATCCATGATGGGGATTAAAGCGGCTGAGACGAATATGCCAGAAGTACCGCAGGTTGTGGTATTTGATACTTCGTTCCATCAAACCATGCCTGAAAAAGCTTATATGTACGCCATCCCAAGAGTGTTGTACAATAAGTACAAGGTTCGTCGTTACGGTGCACACGGTACCTCCCATGACTTTGTAAGTAAGGAAGCTGCCAAATTTGTCGGCCGTCCTTTGGAAGACCTGAAGATTATCACTTGTCATATCGGTAATGGCGGTAGTGTAACAGCAGTTCAAGGCGGTTTGTCCGTAGATACTTCCATGGGTATGACTCCATTAGAAGGTCTTATGATGGGTACTCGTAGTGGTGATTTGGATCCAGCGATCGTGCCTTATGTCATGAACAAAGAAGAATTGACTGTCAATGAAGTCAATTCCATGCTGAACAAGCATAGTGGACTTCTAGCTATTTCTGGTATCAGCAGCGATATGCGTGAAGTCACAGAAGGTATGGAAAAAGGCGAGCCTAATACTACATTGGCATTTGAAATGTATGAATACCGTCTGCGTAAGTATATTGGTTCGTATGCTGCTGCAATGAACGGGGTAGACGTAATTGTATTTACGGCAGGCGTAGGCGAAAACTCCGTCGTTCTGCGTAAAAGAGTGTTGGAGCAACTGACATTCCTCGGTATCGAACTGGATGAATCGTTGAATGCTGTTCGTTCTGGCGAGATTCGTCGGATTACAACTGCAAACTCGAAGGTAGAAGTACTGATCATTCCAACGAACGAAGAACTGGTAATTGCCCGTGATACGTTCCGTCTGGTTCAGTAGTTCGGTTCCTAAATGTAAAATTTATACATGCGGAGCTATAGTTTAAGTTCTGCATGCACCAAACAGCGAGAGCAAACAGCCTGACCCAAGGGGAAGGGCTGTTTGATTTTCGGTTTAAGGAGAGAAGACGGTCATGACAAATAAAAGTACGATTGCCCAAGTGGGCCGCCATGTAGGGGAAACGGTTACAATCGGCGCTTGGGTAAACAATAAGCGGTCCAGTGGTAAAATTCAGTTCCTGCAACTGCGTGACGGCAGCGGGTATATTCAAGGGGTTATCGTGAAAAGCGAAGTGTCGGAGGATATTTGGAATGACGCCAAATCCTTGACTCAAGAGAGCTCCCTTTATGTAACTGGAATCGTGCGTGAGGAGCCACGTAGCCAATCGGGCTTTGAACTAACGGTTACAGGTATTGAAATCATTCATTTGACCGAAAACTACCCGATTACTCCCAAAGAGCACGGTGTAGACTTCCTGATGGACCATCGCCACTTGTGGCTGCGTTCCGCCAAGCAACGTGCTGTTCTGATTATCCGGGCGGAAATTATCCGTGCTGTACAGGAATTTTTCAACGGCAATGGTTTTACGAAAGTAGACCCGCCTATTTTAACTCCATCTTCTGCAGAAGGTACAACAGAGTTGTTCCATATCAAATATTTTGACGAAGATGCCTATTTGACACAAAGTGGACAATTGTACATGGAAGCTGCGGCAATGGCGCTGGGTAAAGTGTATTCCTTTGGTCCAACCTTCCGTGCGGAAAAGTCCAAAACACGCCGTCACCTGATTGAGTTCTGGATGATTGAGCCTGAGATGGCGTTTGTGGATCATGAAGAATCCTTGTGCATTCAGGAGCAGTTTGTAAGCCATATCGTGCAGTCTGTTCTGAAAAATTGTGCAAAGGAGCTTGAAGCTATCGGACGCGATGTTTCGAAGCTGGAGCAAATTCAAGGCGAATTCCCACGGATTACGTACGATGAGGCAATTGCCTTCCTTCAAGGTGAAGGATTCGATATCCCGTGGGGTGAAGACTTTGGTGCTCCTCATGAAACAGCTATTGCCGAAAGATATAACAAGCCCGTGTTCATTACGCATTGGCCGACTCACATTAAAGCATTCTATATGAAACCTGACCCAGCCCGCCCAGAGGTTGTTCTGTGCGCCGATATGATCGCACCTGAAGGGTATGGCGAAATTATCGGGGGTTCCCAACGGATTGACGATCCAGCATTGATGGAAGAACGTTTTAACGAGCATAACTTGCCACGTGAGGCTTACCAATGGTATATGGATCTGCGCACCTATGGTACCGTTCCGCATTCCGGCTTTGGATTGGGATTAGAGCGTACAGTGGCCTGGATTTGTGGACTCGATCATGTACGTGAAACAATTCCGTTCCCACGTATGCTGTATCGTTTGTATCCATAATCAATGACAGGATCATTCGACAAGACATCAGCGGCAGAATGGGCGGAGGGAGTAGCCTACGCTATGGAAACCGGAATGGTTCAAATTCCCTACGCCCTGCTCAAGCATTATCGGACGCTTCGGCTGACGGATGGTGAAATGCTGCTGCTGATGCAGTTACTTGCATTTAAACAAGCGGAACGTAATGATTTTCCGACATGGGAGCAATTGCAGGCTCGTATGGGTTGCACTGCAAACGAAATCGCACTTTATTTCAGCAAGCTCATGAAAGAAGGATTTTTGCGGATAGATTCCGTAGAAGACCGCAACTCATCTGTGCAATTTGAACGTTATAACTTGACGGGGCTGTATCGCAAGCTGGCTGAATGTATGATCGCCGAGCGTTCAGAGCAGCACGATGAAGATGACATTTTGTTTGCCGGGAAGTCGGATTTACTGAATGGAATATCGGAATCCCCGCTTACAGAAGAACGAAATTTGTTCACGATTTTTGAGAAAGAATTCGGCCGACCGTTATCACCGATGGAATACGAGACGATCAGTAGCTGGGTGGATCAGGATCGGTATCCGGAGGAACTGATTTTGCTGGCTCTGAAGGAAGCGGTGTTTGCCGGGAAAGTACATTTCCGGTATATAGATCGCATTTTGTTAGAGTGGAGCCGAAACCGGGTCCGTAATGCTCAGGATGCGAAAGAATATGCCCAGCGATTCCGTAGTGGTGGTCGTAGTTAAAATCATAGAACGACCTTTCAGGTAACCGATTTATGCATTATAACTTTCACAATGAAGTGTAAATAAGCTTTAATGATAGAGGACGCACCTTTCGAGTTGAAGGGTGTGTCCTTTTTAAATATTTTTTTTCGAAATATGCAGGGGGAGAAAATTCTCTGGCGTCTATAGTATTGGGAAGGGGGAGAGCGTCATTGATATAGAGAGAATCATTGAACGAATCCGGTCTGGTGACCGGCAGGCGTTCCGTGAGATCGTAGAGCTGTACAGCAAGCATGTATTTCATGTGGCCTATTCGGTATTACATGACAGTAAGGAAGCGGAAGATGCCGCGCAGGAGGCGTTCGTTCAGGTGTACAAGTCTCTCCCCCAGTACCGGAACGAAGGGTTTAAAACGTGGCTGAGCCGAATTGCGCTCCATAAAGCGCTGGATATCAAACGCAAACAAGACAGGCGGCCCGCAGAGCTTATAGACGTGGCACAATCCCTTGTGCAGCTTCCTTCCCCGGATGAGGATGTACTGGCCCGTCTCATCCGCGAAGAACAAACAGTAGAACTATCACAAAAAATCGCCCAGTTACCCGAGCAACATCGGGATATTATTCAAGCTTACTATATGCAGGGCAAAACCTACGATCAAATCGCACAAGAAACGCAGATAGCTTTAAAAACGGTAGAGTCCAGACTCTATCGGGCACGACTATGGATTCGAAATCACTGGAAGGAGGAGGAATGGCGATGACTGACCAACAGGATAGACCGTGGATGGAAGGGCAAACGAATGACTGGCATGCATACATTACAGGAACTTGTACGGTAGAGGAATCTACTCGGCTGGAAAAGCTCTTGTTACAAGATGAACAAGCGCTAATGTTATATCTTGTTGCACTGGAGCAATTAGAGCCGGCATTGGAAGAATACTCTGCCTGGATGGATACGGCACGCTTCACAGATCAGGTAATGGCCGTTCTCCCCGATATAGAAGTGCCGAATCAAGTTGTATTCAAAAAACGCCGCTGGTTTGAAAAACCTATATTTCATTATGTTATTGCGGCAAGCCTAACGTTGATCTTGCTATCTAGTGGAGCCTTTGACAAAATGATGCCGCATTCAGGCGGAAAGCAGATGCCTCCCAATGAACGCGTGTCTTACAGCGAAGAAGTCATGCAAGCTACAACAACCTGGCTCGATAAATTAAAGCCCTGAATAAATGAAAGGGTAAGATGAACAAGTTTAAACCAGCCTTCAGTTGGACATTTATCAAGTTCTCATAAATAGAAAGGAAGTGTAGCAATGCCTTATACGGAACGAAGCAAGCTCTTGGCATTTCTATTGAACATCATTCCAGGTGTAGGACATTATTACTGGACCAGAAAAGCCAATTCGTTTGTATATACTATTTTGTTTTTCGGATTTCTGGCTGGAGGATTATTTTTTTCAGTAGTGTCAAGGGATGGAACGCCTTTTCTGGGAAGTATATTTGTTGCTGCTCTTTTGTGGGGACTCAGCATGCTGCACATTGTGATTAGCTTGTTACGTTATGATCCTCGTGCAATTGCTGCTCCATATCCCCCTCATGTAGGACCCAATCCATATGGCTTTTACTCGCAAAGTGGACCTTATGGAGAGACTGGTTTAACAGGAGAGGTACCAGAGGGGGCAACGGACACAGGCACAAATGCCCCGGGAGCGGGTATGGGATCTGGCCCAGACCATAACCATTATCAACAAGGCTACTATGGTATGGCAGGATCACCTGCTTTTCAAAAAGGATCAGACAATGAGCGATTTTTTACGATTTTGCTGTCATTTATTCCTGGATTGGGACACCTTCATTTGGGGCTGATGCAGCGTGGCTTGTCTTTTTTACTATCCTTCTTTGGCTTTGGAGCGATTCTCGTCTTTATTACCAGCATTACGAACGAATCCGGATTTTTGGCGTTTGCGGGCGTGTTGCCGATTATTTGGCTGTATTGTATGTTTGATGCGGTGCAGCATGTACACCGCAAACAAGCCGGAGAAATTCTTCAGGATCGGACTTTGTTTGAGGAACTGGAGCATGGAAGAGTTGAGGGACGTCGTAGTAAAATGCTGGCTACCATTTTATCGGTATTTCCGGGTGCCGGGCATATGTATATTGGTTTGCAAAAACGTGGACTCCAGCTTATGCTACTATTTTTAGGATTTATCTATATACTGGACGTGCTACATCTCTCACTCTTTTTGTTCCTCATTCCGGTGGTCTGGTTTTACAGCTTTTTTGATGCATTGCAGCAGGTAAGCCGTTATGGACGGGAGCAGCTGATCGACAAGCCTGTGATCGGTATGTTTGCTCAATATCACCGCTGGGTAGGCTTAGGACTGCTTCTGCTGGGTGCATACTACATCCTGATTAACGTACTTGTTCCAACACTGGATCGCCTGTTCCCGGATGAACGAATTTACAACATAGTTGACATGTATTTAAGAACCATTATTGTCTCCCTCCTATTAATTGGCGGCGGTGTTTGGATGATGATCGGCAATTCCAAATCTAAGCGAGCAAAGGAGAAACGATAAAATGGATACTGAATTTTCAAAGAGTGAGGCTTCCTTTAAGGGAGCCCATCACTCTCAAAACGACATGACTGGTGCAACAGGCATATTGGGCACTTCATCTCATAAGAATGGTACCTCTAAGAACTCCAACGCGCCAACAGGTGTATGGAAAGTCGGAAGACTATCAATGGGGCTGTTCTTGGTGCTGCTGGGGGGCGTAACGTTTGCCTCCAAGTTTTGGGGAGCAGGCATACTGGATCAGGCGCTAACCTGGTGGCCTGTCGTATTTGTTTTGCTGGGACTGGAAATTTTAATGTATACTGCCTGGAAAGGGACACGTGAGCGCATTCGATATGATGTGTTCAGCATGTTTATTACGGCGGTATTGGTTTTTTGTTGTATTGGATTTGCGCTGGTCAGTTCATTAGGGATCACACCGCAAGTTAGAGAAATAATGAGTTCGGTACAGGAAACAAGGATTCTTCCAGATTGGCATGAAAAGCTGCCAGCCGGAGTAACCAAGGTGATTGTGCAGGGTGAAGACCCTTATGCAGTCAAAATTGACGCAACCACCTCACCGGAGGTGCATGTGTTCGGGAGTTATGTATATACAGGCAATGAGGAGGATTTCAAAGGAATGGAGCTGTATCAGACAAAGCAAGTTGGAGATACACTGTATGTACTTCTCAGCCAGGTTCCCACACGTTTTATGCAAACACATCATCAGCTGGACGTTACCATTGCTGTGCCTGAGGGAATAGCGGTTACTGTGCGTGACAGTCAGGGAAATGTGATTGAAAAATAGAGAGTGCTTCCAGCTTCAGCTTTACATTTTGTATTATACACGCGATACTTGTTAGGGAGCTTGGGTTTTCGCTATGTCACTAGTTCAAACATATAGTTGCTTAACCAGGCGTAATTTGATGATATGCATTCGAAGAGCGAATGTAACTGGAAAAGAGGGAAAAAATGATTTCATTGAATCCTGACACACTTACAGAGCGTGAAAATTATAAGCTGTTGACCGGAAGTATTATCCCAAGGCCAGTAGCGTTTGTTACGACTTTGAGCAGCGAAGGGGTGCTGAATGGTGCTCCGTTCAGTTATTTTTCTATCGTTGCCGCCGAGCCGCCACTGCTGTCTGTATCCGTACAGCGTGTTGATGGAGTTTCCAAAGATACAGCACGTAATGCGATAGAGCATAATGCTTTTGTCGTACATATTACAGACGAAGACAACGTGGGGGCGGTGAATGTGACGGCTTCCCGTCTGTCGCCGGAGGAGAGTGAGATTGCACTGGCAGGTCTTACTCCGATCCAGAGTACAAAAATCGCCGTTCCGGGTGTGACGGAAGCGAAGATTCGCATGGAATGTATTTTGGAGAAAGTGATCCCGCTGGGAGGCAAGGAGGACACACCTGCCTGTGATCTATTAATTGGTCGCGTAGTGCAGTATCATTTGTCGGAGGAAGCGTACCAAAATACATATGTGATTGCCAAGGAGTTGCGTCCGGTGAGTCGGTTGGCTGGGAATAACTATGCAAAGCTAGGAGAGCAATTCACGCTGGAGCGTCCCCAATAGGGGACGTTTTTTTACAACATGAAGCAAAAGGAACTTGCCAGGCAATGAAAATATTCAAAGATGTTTGCAGGATTTAGGAGATCGAAGGTTTAGAATGAGACTCTAGTGGGTTGGAGTGCCCTGATGAAAAACCAATTGCCATTGCCCTTCATTTAATTTCCAAATGGAACTTCTAAGTGACTTATTTCCAGCATCAATCGATTCCGTACAGTATGTTGCATGTACAATATTTGAAGATAACAGCCTTATGTTAAAGTCAGTAATCACAAATGGAATATAGTCTAATAGAGATTTACCAATTAAAAAGCTTAATTGCATTGACTTATCGTACTTTTTACCCGACGAACCATACTCAAGATAGTCATCAGCTAATAGTCTTTCAAAATCCTCTCTCTGAGCATGCATCAGCTGCTTTTCTAAATTTAGTATTATGTCTTCTAAAACTTTACTCACCGGACCACCTCAACTCATTTTTATCTTGCCAGTGGGCTAGAACCCTTTTGAATAAAAAAGAGAACGTACCGTGCTTTCGCTAGGCTCCGTTCCCGACATTTGATGACCAATTTTTATAGTTCACCGATATGCATCTTTAATATTTACAAGTTATTCATTTCAAAGCTTTTAGCAGTAGGGAGCGATAGGTCGTTTCAAACAGAAACTCAAAAGCCTCCAGATGCTTTTTAGCTTCAAACACATCACGCCCCCATGCATAAATACCGTGATTACGTAATAAAATCCCTGGAACCTGATCATTCAGCACGCCCGGCACCAGCTTGGCAATCGAGGCGATATCAGCATAATTGGGTAGCACGGGAATCTGAATGGCGGCATTTTCCTCCCAAATGTTAAAAGCTTTAATGAGCTCGATGCCTTGTACAGGTACAAAGCCCTGCTCGCCGTAATATTCAGAAATCAGGTTGTTAAACACGGTATGCACATGAAAAACCGCTCCACAGCCTGTCAGTCGGTAAATTTCGCAATGGATGAGCGTTTCTGCACTTGGTTTGAGGTTTGTGGCTTCTGCTGCTTTTCCGTATTGATCTACGAACAGAAAATCCTCAGGAGTGCGCTTGGTCTTATCCTTGCCGCTAGCGGTGACTGCAAAATAAAATTGTTCAGGATGAAAATCACCGATTCGGATCGACAAATTGCCGCTTGTGCCTGGGAACCAATTGCGCGAGGCGAATAGTTCCTTGACATCAGCAAGTTCTTCCAGAGCACGGCGTTTTTCCTCGAATGAAATGTCTGCCAGGTTAAAACTCATTACAGTACCCCCTGCTCCTGTTTTTGCTTTAGATCCTTGATAATATCGTCAAATGTCTCAAAGGGTACATGCGGTACACCAAGCTCTTGACACTTTAATGTCAAATGCGAGCGGGAGTACACCAAGTCGGCAATTTTGGCTCCTTCAAAATCGGTCAGGCTGTCGCCAATCAAAATCCATTCGTATTGCTCGGGAGGATATTGACGAATGACGGTTGTTTTGCACATGCCGCAGTCATTCTTACACGGCTCCTCACATTGATGCGGCCACGTGATCTGGATGTGATCTCCCGAAAAATCCGCTCCATTGCAATAAATGTGATCGTGTGGAATATTAAACGGTTTTAGCAATGGATCAATAAAAAAATCAATACCGCCGCTAGTAACGAAAAATTCAATCCGCTGCTCTTGAACAAAGTCTAAAAAGCGTGCAAAGCCCTCACGTATACCCGCTTGTCCAAGTGCATAGGAGATAATTTCGTCCTTTTGCTCTGAAGGCATGAGGGCAAACATCGCCCCTACACCTTCACGAATGGATATATGTCCGTTCACAATTTGATGCATGATAGGTTCATAGCCCGCAGGTTGAAAATGCTTCATAATAGCGACAATATTATCATTGTTTGTAATGGTCCCGTCAAAATCGCAGAAAATGACGGGCTTCTTTGTAGTGCTCATCGTTCGCCTCCCCACGTGTCAAGCGCAGATTGCAGCTCAGGATGAGTACGGGCGAATTGTGCCAGCGGAACATTGTGCTGGACCGCTTCAATCGCCTGCACAAAAGCACGGCCACCAGCTTCTGTACCCAGTGGATGTCCGTGAATGCCACCCCCAGCGTTAACCACCACATCGGTACCAAAGTCACGCACAATGAGCGGCACCAGCCCTGGGTGAATCCCTGCTGAAGGGACAGGCATGCTGGCCTTCAGCGGTGAATCAGGAGTGATCAGTTCGTCGCGGATCGCCATGTTCTCCTCACGTGGCATCGTCACGGAGCCGTAGGGAGAAGGGAAGAGAACAAGGTCAGCACCAGCCAGGCGCATAAGCTGACCGAGCAGGACGGACGCCGATATGCCATAATGAGGCGATGGGTAAGTAGCACCCGCTAACGAAGGATGCGCTGCAATCGGCACTGAGATGGCGGGATCGCTGCTAAGTTCATGCAGCACATCATAACCGTAGGCCAACACGTTAAACAGTAACGCGTTCGCGCCTGCGTCGATAGCCTTGAGGGCCTGCGCTTTGAGCTGCGAGGTTGGACCGGTTAGATTAGCAGCATACAGCAGCTTTTTACCAGTTTCACGCTCAGCCGCTTCAGCGGCCCGGATACAGGCTTCAACACGTTTTTCAATCGGCGTCAGCGCATTTTCAAACAAGATCTCGTCGTCCTTGATTAGATCAACGCCGCCGAGAGCCTGACGGGTAAACTGTTCACGCAGTTCGTCCAAGTTGAGCCCAATCACGGATTTGAAAATGCTCATAAGCAGAGGTCGATCATACACGCCAAGCTGATCGCGCAAGCCGCTGATACCAAATTTCGGTCCCGAAAAAGCAGAGAGGAAGGCTTCCGAGAAACCTAGCTTCGTCAGCTTAATTTGGCCGTCCATTGAAATTTTGCCGAAGACCGTAACCAGCAAAGCGGGGATATCTCGGCTGAAATTAACATCCGGGTAAGCGATGGTCAGGTCGGCGTACCGCTCACCAGGGCCTCCATCGTGAATATCTACAGATTGAACAGAGCCGAGGTGTTTTTGCATCGCAGCCCGCTTGGTCTGAGAGAGCTCAGTCCAGCTGCCCACCGTCATGCCGATGGCAATAGATTGGGCCTTTTTGTTAAAATCAGCTCTGTCATCGTATACTCGGTAGGTCGCCAGGCAATAGCTCATTCAATTCCCTCCTTAAGTACAGCTCCCATCTCGCGGGATCGTTCAGCACAGCGCTGCACCGCCGCAATCACCGTTTCGTAGAAGTCACCTTTGTCCAGTGTTTCCAATGCAGCTACCGTGGAGCCGTTAGGAGACATGATTTTGTGGCGAAGAGCAGAAGGCTCCTCTCCGGTTTGTTGTACCATGCGTGCTGCTCCAAGCGCAGTTTGTACCGTTAATTCGTGCGCTTGTTCAGGAGTCAAGCCACCGCGAATTCCCCCGGCGATCATGGCTTCCATTAAATAGTAGACATAGGCAGGACCGCTTCCGGAAATGCCAGTCAATATATCCATTTTCTCTTCTTCTATAACCGTTACCGTACCTACAGATTCGAACATCGTAAGCACGTTTTTGCGCTGACTTTTGCTGATCTCTTTGGAAAAGCTGATGCCTGTGGCACCGAGTCCAATCGAGCTGGACGTATTAGGCATCGTCCGCGCGATGGGCTGCTTGCGACCCAGCAATGTTTGCATGGTACGAATAGACAAACCGGCGATGACTGAAATGATCAGCTGTTCATCTGACAGGAGGGGACCAAGCTGTCCAAGGGCCTTGGCAGCATCTTTAGGTTTCATGGCAAGTACGATCACTGGAGAATGACGCAGCAGTTCTGTTTTGGCGGCATCTTCAGTTTGGAATAATACTCCGTATTGCTGCTGAAGTTCTTCAAGGCGAGCCTGATTACTGCGGTTGATGACGGTAATACCGCCACGTTTGACGACAGAACGATTCGTCATCCCACGAATAATAGCCTCAGCCATTGAACCTGCCCCGAAAAACGTAATTTGTTCGTTAATTAACACCTTTGTTTGTGATTCACACATGGATTCATAACCTCCAAAATTACGGATTGATTTATGATATTATTCCCTGATTTGTCCAGTACCGTACACGCGGTATTTGGTTGAAGTCAAGGCAGGCAATCCCATGGGGCCACGGGCATGTAATTTTTGTGTGCTGATTCCGATCTCGGCACCAAATCCAAACTCAAAGCCATCCGTGAAACGGGTGGATGCATTGTGGTACACGGCTGCCGCATCCACTTCTTGCAGAAAACGCTCAGCATGAGCTGTATCCTCGGTGACGATACACTCTGAATGCATCGTACCATAGCGGGCAATGTGCTCCAGTACTTCGTCTAAATGGTTTACGACTTTGACATTCAAAATGTAATCATTATACTCGGTGCCATAATCCTCTTCCGTAGCAGGAACAGCCCAAGGAACAAGTTCTTGTGTCCGCGCACAACCGCGCAGCTCAACCCCGGCATTACGGAAACGTTCCGCTAATTCTGTTAAATGTGCTTGTGCATAATCCGAGTGCACAAGCAATGTTTCCATCGAGTTGCATACAGACGGTCTTTGGACTTTGGCGTTGAGTGTAATGGCTTCGGCCATTTCTGCATTCGCTGTAGCGTCCAGGAATGTATGGCATACGCCAGCTCCCGTTTCGATGACAGGCACGGTAGCGTTTTGAACAACATTTTGAATGAGTGAACGCCCGCCGCGTGGAATAATCACATCCAGCAAGCCATTCAACGTAAGCATTTCGTTGACAGAGGCACGGTCTGAATCTTCAATAAGTTGAAGCGCCTCGCGCGGCACGGCTGTGGCGTCTAGCGCTTGCTGGAGCACTTCAATAATCTTGCGATTGGAGGAGAGAGCAGCCGAACCACCGCGCAGCACAACCGGATTGCCTGTTTTCAAGCACAGACCTGCAGCATCCACAGTCACATTTGGACGTGCTTCATATATAATGCCGATGACACCTAGCGGTACACGTATTTTTTCAATTCGCAGACCGTTGGGACGCTCAATTTGCTCAAGCGTGTCTCCGACTGGATCAGGTAGCGCAGCAATCTGGCGTAATCCTTCGGCAATAGCTCCGATTCGCTCCTCGGTCAGCTTGAGGCGGTCGAGCAGCGACTCCGACGTACCTAGTTCCTTTCCACGTTCCAGGTCCATATGATTCGCTGTAATGAGTTCCTCAGTATGGTTCACTAGAGCTTCGGCCATAGCAAGTAATGCTTCATTTTTTTGGGTTGTAGTCAGTCGGTTCATAATGATGGCACTTTTTTTCGCGAGACTTGCTTTGGTTCGTACTTCACTGAACTGGTTTTTTTCTGTTTTTGCTGTGTTTGTCGTTAAATCACTCATAATATGGCCTCCCTACATACATAATGTAATCCATTCGTCCCTGTGGATCACCTCAAGCCGGTGAATAGGGCCAATTTTGCCCACAACCTCGCCGCTGGGTAAACCTTGTACGATTCGAAGCTGTTCATCATCATAATTCACGATGCCGCGTCCTAACACCTTATTTTCCGGTCCCAGCACCTCAACGACATCTCCGGCATGAAAGCTGCCCTCTACACGGCGTACGCCAACCGGAAGCAGGCTATGTCCTCCGTGTACCAACGCCTCCTCGGCTCCTTGGTCTACATGCACTGAGCCAAGAGGCGTGGACATAAATCCAAGCCATTGTTTTTTCATCGGCAGTGAAGACAGGTGAGTATCAAAATAAGTGCCTGGTCCATGCCCTGCGACGGCTGCGTCCAAATCGCCATTCTCGCTTACGCGACCCACATATACAGGCACACCTCCGCGTGTAGCTACTTTGGCAGCCTCAATTTTGGATCGCATTCCGCCAGTTCCTACTGATGATCCTGAACCTCCGGCTAATGCATAAATCTCCTCTGTAATTTCCTCGATACGTTCAAAACGTACGGCATTCGGATGCTTGCGCGGGTCTGCCGTATATACGCCATCTGTATCCGTAATGATAATCAAATGCTGGGCCTTGACCAGATTAGCAACTAGCGCAGACAGCATATCGTTATCGCCGAATTTCAATTCGTCAATCGATACGGTGTCATTTTCGTTAAAAATCGGGATAACCTGCTGGCGCAGCAATTCTTCTACGGTCATTCCGGCATTGTTCATCCGTTTGCGGCTCAAGAAGTCACTACGGGTCAGCAGAACCTGCGCGATCACGAGGTCAAAATTTTTAAAAGCCTGCTCATAGGCTTGCATCAGAAGAGCTTGGCCTACGGCAGCGGCCGCTTGCTTTTCATGTAGCAGTTTGGGCCGGAAAGGATACCCAATTTCCCGGAACCCGGCGGCTACAGCGCCTGAAGTAACCAGTAGCACTTCATAGCCCTTTGCACGAAGCAAGCTGATTTCCCTGGCAAAATAAGCGATGGCTTCCCGATTCAGTCCACCTTCCACTCCAGTCAGGGAGCTGCTGCCGATTTTAATGACAATACGTGTTGACAAGATGTCCACTTCCTTAATTTTACTCTTTTTAATGCAAAAAAACTTTCATCCTTTGTATAAAAAGGACGAAAGTTTGTGCTTCCGCGGTACCACCTTCATTGATGATTCATGATCATCCCACTTGAACCCTGTTAACGGCAGGAACCGCCTGATTGCGCAGGGCGCTCGGGGATAGGAGTTGGGAGAGAGTCCAGGTAAATTCTTACAGCCTATCGGAATTTACTCTCTGAACAGGACTGAGCCTCTCTTAATAGTCCCTTCAACGCGCTAAATGATATTGGATACAGAATACCACGAAAAGACCAAGTTTGGCAAAGAAGTTGTAGCTGGAAAATACGGCTTAACCAAACAGGTTTAGCTTGCCGATTCGATCAGCCGCCTCGGCCAGTCGAGCCTCTGAGCTCAGAAGCCCTGCTCGTACATATCCTTCGCCGCCGCTACCGAACCCAATCCCTGGAGCGACAGCTACCTTGGCTTCACGCAGTAGCAGATCCGCAAAGGAAGCAGAAGTATAGCCCTGCGGCACAGGCAACCAGCTGAAGAAGGAGCCGCTTGGACGCGTCGCCTTCCAGCCTATTTGCCCAAGGGCATCATAAAAAGCGTTACGGCGTGATTCATAGCGAGCAACCAGCTCGGTTACGCATTCCTGTGAGGACGTCAGGGCTGTCGCCGCTGCTGCCTGAATGCCGCCAAACAGGCTGACATAAATATGGTCCTGTAGCAAATTAATCAGCGAAATGATTTTGGCATTACCGAGCGCGAAACCAACACGCCAGCCTGCCATATTGTATGTTTTGGACAAGGTATAGAACTCAATTCCCACATCCTTCGCCCCCTCGGCCTGAAGGAAGCTTACAGGCCGCTTGCCATCGAATCCAATAGCGCCATAGGCAAAATCACTGGCAACCACAATACCGTTACGTAGCGCAAATTCAACCGTTTCCTCGTAAAAGGAAAGTGGAGCAGTTGCCGAAGTCGGATTATTCGGATAGTTCAGGAACATTAATTTGGCGCGGCGGCGATCTTCTTCGGTAATGGCTTCATAATCGGGCAGGTAACGGTTCTCTTCCTTTAAGGGGAGGAAGGACATTTCCGCTTTAGCCAAGGCTACGCCAGACCAGTAATCGGGGTAGCCGGGATCAGGGACGAGGCACACATCGCTGGGATTGAGCAGAACTTGCGGTAGCTGAACCAAGCCTGTTTTTCCGCCAAACAGGATGGCGACCTCGCTTTCCGGGTCAAGCGTTACATCGTAATCCTCCTGATAGCGCTGGACAATGGCCTCTTTGAGAAAGCTGTAACCGCGAAAAGGTGAATACTTATGATACAGCGGGTTATCCGCTGATTCCTGCAAAGCTTTAACAATATGAGAAGGAGTGGGAGTATCCGGGTTTCCCTGCCCAAGATTAATGACATCATGCCCTGCTGCAATTTCACGGTTTACATTTTGTACAAGTGTGGCAAAAAATTGAGTGGGTAACTGCTTCATGACGTCAGCGGAGGGAATAGAAAAATGAGTCATCTATGTACACGACCTTTTGGAATAGTTTAAGAAACAATCTATCACGATTTTACCGAGTTGTATAGGGGGGATTAAGCTTGCATGGGTTGCGTAATCCAGACTAATCGGGCTATGATGGGAGAAAATACCGGACATGGGGCACGGAAAGTTCCGACTCACAGAGAGGATGAAGGATTTTGACGTATCAGAAAGCTCAACCATTCGGTGTGGCACTTATACAAGCGCATATAGAAATAGGAAATCCCTCGGAAAACAACAGTCATATTCGATTATTAATGGAACAAGCGGTAAAGGCCGAACAAAAGCCGGACCTGATTGTTCTGCCGGAAATGTGGAATACAGGCTATGCCTTGGATCGCATTCATCAGCTGGCGGACGAGGAAGGAACGGAGACTCGGGCATGGATAGCCAAATTTGCTGCGACTCACCAAGTGAATGTAGTAGCCGGATCGATCGCAGAGAAAAAGAGCGACGGTCATGTGTATAATACAATGCTCGTTTTTGACCGTACAGGCACAGAGGTGGCTTCGTACTCCAAAATTCATCTGTTCCGACTTATGGATGAAGAGAAATATTTACAGCCTGGTGAGGAAAAGGTGATATTTGCACTGGATGGCGGGATACAGGCTGGAGCGTCAATCTGTTACGACATCCGTTTTCCTGAATTGGCCCGCAGCTTGGCCCTGTCCGGTGCAAATTTGCTGATCGTACCCGCAGAATGGCCCCATCCACGGCTTCATCACTGGCGCACCCTGCTGACCGCACGGGCTATTGAAAATCAAATGTACGTCATTGCTTGTAACCGTGTAGGTCGTAGTGGAGAAACCGATTTCTTTGGGCATTCGCTCATCATCGATCCGTGGGGAGAAATCATGGCCGAGGGGGGAGAGCAGGAGGAGATTGTCACAGGGTTCATTGAGTCTGCATTGGTTCAGGATGTGCGTGGGCGTATTCCGGTGTTTGAAGATCGGCGACCCCTACTGTATGACCGATAATCAGTGTAGAAAGGATTAATACATGCTGAAGGAACGCATTGAATTTTTGTGTAAAAAGAAAAACCTGTCCCGTAAAGAGTTGGTAGACGGATTAGTTACACCTGCACATTTTGCAAATATACTGGCTGACCGTTACCCGATGGCCGAGGATCTGGCTGAGCAAATTGCTGAGCGTCTAGGTGTACAACCTTCCTATCTATTGCGTGCATCAGCAGAAGATGAGGAGACGCTGGCTGTAGCGGATAAGATTTTCACAGAGCTGTCCAAGCTGGCTAACACCACGACAGAAAGCTATGTGGATCACCTGGAGGATCGCAATGATTCGCTTGTCGTGGAAATGACGACTTATTTGATGAAGGCTGTTTATTTTCAGCAGATCAATGACCCAACGGCCTACGAATATTTACATCAAACCTATTTGAATTTTTACTTGGAGAAGTTTGGTCGCTCGGATGAGGTGGAGCTGCCTGCACCGCTAAAAAAAGCAATTTTATTTTATAAGATTCAGTATTTCCGCTCTAAAAACCATTATTATGATGTACTAAATAGCGTTACGCAGCTCATCCGCCTGGTGGAAGAGGGGACGGAAAACTGGCTCAATGCGCAAAACATTACGATGGAGGCCTGCATTCAGGTCAAGCAATTTGATCAGGCAAAGCAGGTGTTCGAGCAGACGATGCGCAGGGTATATGATGATCGGCTTTTTCACCGTTTGACAGGCCTGTATGTGGCCTACAGCGGTTATTGTTTTGCTATGGGGTCTGTACAGGAGGCACTGTTAACATTGTCTATGGCGGAAGCCAATTTGGTCTATTTGGAAAATGCAGCAGATATGCTCACGACGATCCTGAACAATCGGATTATTATGCTGACGTCGATTGGCGAGCTGGATAAGGCCTTGGAGGAAGTGGTGCGTTTTGAAGCACTGGTAAGCCGGGAGCGCGAGGAAATGCAACAAATGATGCTGCCCGTTACGCTGATATATCGCTGCGAGATTGCGTTTGCCCGGAAAAACTGGGGGCTGCTCTCACAGCATCTGGATTTTCTGCGCAAAACTAATCTGACAACAGATCAGCAAATGGGACTTGATTTTTATGAAAGCCAGCTTGCGCTTGCCCAGGGAAATCAGGATGCTTTTTGGGTGCATGCTCAGCAATGTTTGCCTTATTTTGAAGCCCTCCAGCATCCAACACGACTTGAGCAGCTATATGAAACGCTGGCTGTAGTGTCCGAGGATAGCCGTCGCTATAAAGAATCATCAGCGTATTATCGTAAACTGGTCTATCTTTTGCGTAAAAAATAGTATGCGTGCACTTGTTTTGCGCAAAACGATTGGACGATCATACGAAAGAATGCTCCGAATTGAGCAAAATTTTGTGCAAACCATGCCAAAGTTCAAAACTAAACCGATAAAATGCAGTTTAAAGCTGCTGTTTTTTCGGTTTTTTTGTATGTGCCAAAACGTATTGTGAAGCCGGATACCGTCTTCTATACTGAATTCATAAGGAACAACAATACAGTATACGAGGTGCAGCTACATGATGAACTTTTTCAGCAAGAAGAAAAAACAGCAGGATGCGATAGAACATGCCGATCAACTGATGAATAAGGGATTGTCTGGATTATTTATGAAAGGTCTAATCCCCCAGGAGCAGCGGGAACAGATCAACCAGAGTTTAAACTCGGCAAGGCAAGCCCAAACGGCGGCTAACGGTGGATTGGCGATGGCAGCGACTGCAGTTGTCATTTCGGTAACAGATACTGGGAAACTTGTGAATTTTGATCCGATTGTGGTGCTTGTACTAGATGTGACGGAAGTAAGCGGCAACCGATACCAAAAAACGCTGGAAACTCTCGTTTCCAAGCTGCAAATTCCGCGGCCTGGAGATACGGTGGGGCTGGGGAGTAACCCGGTAAATCCCTCAGAGCTGATTTATATGGGGCTCGTGACAGCGTAAATGAATAGAGTCGGTTCACCTTTCTTACGAGCATATTTTTTAAAATAGATGATTGAAAAAGGGGTTTTGGAAGATGAAAGGATTTTTGAGTCTGATCGGGGTACTTTTGGTGTTTGGCGTTGGGTTTTCACCTTTTCTGGCTGAATATTTATGGGATGATCCATTTTTGATTATGGAGGCGCCATGGTATCGGCCGTTAATTTACACAGGCTTTGCGCTTATATTTCTGCCTAGCATTTTAGGTCTATTTTTTGGAGGGGGTAAAATCAAGAAGGGTGTTCCTGGAGTGGGAATCATTACAAGTGTCCAACAAACAGGCACATATATAAACAACCAGCCGCAGGTAAAGCTCGGGTTGACCGTAACCAAGCAGGGAGAAGACAAATATGATACTGTTTTGACGACGATTATTCCATTGACCTCCATGGCTCAATTTCAGCCAGGCACAATCATTCCCTTGATCATATCAGAGAAAAACAAAATGAAGGTAGGTCTTGACCTGAAAGGTCAGGTGTCGCAAATGGATTTGCAAACGTTAATGAATGAGCAGATGGTCAAGCAGGGCGTATCGCCTGAGCTGATGGAAATTGCCAAAACCGGCGAGCAGGCCTATGCGAAGATACTGGATGTCACACCCATGGGGGAAGCGGGGCCCAATAAAATCAAACTTCAATTCACACTGACGGTAACAAAAAACAATGGCGAAACATTTAATGTAACCACGCAAAAGGATGTTTTTTCTTCCCAACTATCTAAACTGCAGCAGGGAAGTATTGTAGAGGTTATATATTCGCCTCAAGACCCTTCGAAACTGGTTATTAAGACACAAGTGAGTGAAGATGACGTGCAGCAAGCATTTGGTTCTTCCCGATAAAAAAATTGTCCCACCTGTTTCAGATACAGCCTATAGGTGTATTATAATAGTATCCCGACACCAGGAGGTTGATAACGATGGATAACCAAAGTAGATCCGAACTGGCGAATAGGGATGGCCTGTTACGGCCGAGAGGCTTAAATAGACAGGTTGTCGGAAACAACTATGAAATGGGCTATGATCAGGATAAAAGTCCACCCCATGTAGAGACACCCTGATCACAACAAGGCGAGGACAGGCACTTTGGGATCACACAGCACATTGGAACTGAGGTAGAACATTCTTGGGATACCAAGACTAGAGACCTTAAGGAAAGAAGTGATGCGGGATGGATAAAGTGGAGTTTCCGAGCAAGCGTAGAGTAATCAGGCGAGGCTGACATGAAATTTAAATGAAAACGAAATGTGGTTCATTGAAGACAGATGGAAGCAACACGCAAACAGTAAATCGAACCCGTGAACTAAATGCAGTGTTGAAAGTATAGGGGCGAAGCCCCAGGACCGTTTTCCTCTCTGGCTGGCTGGGGAGGAAGACGGTCCTTTCCATATTTGCTCCTACTTTTGAGAAAGTTGCTTGACTGTTTCTCGGAAGGTATCAATAAAGGCTTCAGCAGCTTTAGACAAATAACGTCCGTTGCGGTAAGCAATCGCCAGAGTACGGCTGGGGGTAGGTTCGGCTAGTGGCAGCAGTGCTGGAACAAACTCGCTACTGGCGGCACGGGCAATAAAACGGGGGACCAGTGTCACCCCCATGCCTGTCGCGACGAGCGATTGGAGCGTCTCCATATTAGTGCTTTCAAACACCACATGGGGTTCAAAGCCTGCTTGATGACATAGATCCATCGTCAGCTTGCGAAAGCCTTGTCCTTTTTTCAGGACAACAAAAGGCTCGTCTTTAAGTTCTTCCATATGCACGGGTTGCGGCTTAGTACCGTTCTTACGCAGGGCTAGGGGGTGACCCGGAGGAACAGCGAGATCAATCCATTCTTCACCGATGGGTACATAAGAAAGTGTAGGCTCTACTAAGGGGAGAGAGAGTAGGCTGAGGTCTGTATCACCACTGGCCGTTTTTTTCTCCAGATTCATGGATGAATCTTCGACTAACACGATTTCAATGTCTGGATGCGCCTTCTTAAATACAGGCAGAACATGTGGCAGCAGGTGGGAGCCCGTGATAGGCATACTGCCAACGACGACCTTCCCTTTTCTCAACTGAGAGATATCGTCCATTTCTTGTCGGAGCTGTTCCACCGCATCGACTATTTTTTTTGCCTTTTCCACAAAGCTTGCTCCAGCATGTGTTAATTCCACCGTGCTGGTGTTGCGTTGAAATAGCAGCACCCCAAGTTCTTTTTCCAGTTTGGACAATTGCTGGCTCAACGAGGGTTGAGCAATGTGCAGTTTTTCTGCTGCGCGTGAGAAGTTTTTTTCCGCTGCAATTTGCAAAGTGTACTGAAGCTGTCTGAATTCCATCGTATTTTACGCTCCTTGTCTTATAAGCATTTCCTATTACATCATAGACTGATTATACAATAATAAAATTAAATGCCCAGTCCTAACAAATTTCATGTGTCACACCAGTCAGCAAGCAGCTGTTTGTTCCTGCAAAAGCTGCATTTGAAGCTAAGGGAGCCAAGTTTTCTGCGGACACGAAAGTCATCACGGTAACTAAAGACAGTAACAAGCTGGAGCTTCCAGTATACAAAAGTATTGCTACATTGAATGGTAAACATTCCACGCTCAACGGTGTAATCGTATTTAACGGCGTTGATTATTTTGTACCCCAACAGGCGATTGATTTGATTCAGTAATAAAACAAAACCATCGATAAAAGCTGTTTCTTATTTAAAGGAGGAGGCAGCTTTTTTTGTGTATAGATGAATACAAAGTTTAAAAGTTGAGAATGAAATTGATTTTCAGAAAATGGGATTTTCTGTGAAACTAGTCACGTTATCTTCTCTCTAATGTTGTTAGAATAATACATGTACTACATAGGCCACTGATGATGTAAAGTCCGGATGGACGAGGGAAGAAGGGATGAGTCACGGACGAATTATTACTGCGTCTGGCTGATGGCAAGGAATGGACGCATACGGAAATGACGGAGCTGCTGACACGTCTGGATAGTGAGCCGACGCTACGAGCTCAACTGCGCCAACTGGCAGCTCGCACCAAATTGGAGCGTTATGGAAAAGGTGTTTTTTTACGAGGATTAATTGAATTCTCAAGTATATGTCGTCAGGATTGCATGTACTGTGGACTGCGCGCTTCGAATAAACAGGCAGACCGTTACCGGTTGAAGCCGGAAGAAATTCTGGCCTGTTGCGCGGAGGGGTACGAACTGGGCTATCGGACCTTTGTTTTGCAAAGTGGGGAGGACTACTGGTTTACGACTGCCCGGCTGACGAAACTAATTCGGGAAATTAAAAGCCGGTTTACGGATGTGGCGGTTACATTGTCCATCGGTGAACGGGATGACGAAACTTATGAGCGACTATACGAGGCGGGCGCGGACCGTTTTTTGCTTCGGCATGAGACAGCTTCTCCCAGTTTGTATGCCAAGCTCCACCCGACGATGACGATCGAAAGCAGGCGCAGCCGTCTGCGGGCATTGCAGCGTATCGGATTTCAGATCGGGGCTGGATGTATGGTGGGATTGCCGGGACAAACGAACAGCGAATTGGCAGACGATTTGGTCTATTTGCACAGTCTGTCACCAGATATGATCGGGATTGGCCCTTTCTTACCGCACAGCAATACGCCACTCCGTGATGCCAGTCAGGGAAGCATGGAAAAGGCGCTTGATATCATTTCATTATCCCGATTGGTCGTTCCAGATGCGCTTATCCCGGCATCCACGGCCATGGGGACGATTCATCCCCAAGGAAGGGAGAAGGCACTTCAGGCGGGAGCAAATGTGGTGATGCCTAATTTGTCGCCGCTGGCGGTGAGGCCTAAGTATGCCATTTATGAGAATAAAATATGTTTGGGCGATGAGTCTGCCCAATGTCGGCATTGCTTGGAACTGCGGATCCGTGGAGCTGGATTTGAAGTCGATATGGGACGTGGAGATAGTTTGAGAGTACAACGTCAGCTTTTGAGACAAGAGACTTTATGAGGTCGTAACGGAACATTGCAGTAACCATAAATAAGGAGATGGGTATACGTGAGTGGAGTACGAGAGAAAGTGTCGGCGGATTTTATTAATGAAGCGGAGATTATGGCCGCTGTGGAGCAAGGGAAACAAGAGGCAACAAATCGACAGCGCATTTTGGAAATTTTAGAAAAGGGTAGAGCCTGCCGCGGACTGAATGCGAGTGAAGCGGCGGCTCTTTTGCATGTAGATGATCCAGAATTATTGGAAGAGATGTTCAAAGCCTCGCGGGCAGTCAAAGAGCAGATTTACGGCAACCGGATTGTACTGTTCGCTCCTTTATATGTAAGCAACCACTGCGTTAATAACTGCGAATACTGTGGCTACAAGCATACCAATGACAGCTTTACACGTAGTCGCCTGACTCCGAAGGAATTGGTAGAGGAGGTTAGAGTGCTTCAAGAACTGGGACACAAGCGACTCGTACTGGAGGCGGGAGAAGACCCTGTTCATTGTCCTATCGACTATATTGTCGATTGTTTGCGCCAGATTTATGAGGTCAAGGTAGATAACGGCAGCATCCGGCGGATCAATGTAAATATTGCATCTACAACCGAGGAGGACTATCGGAAGCTGGCAGAGGTGGGTATTGGGACGTATATTTTATTTCAGGAAACATATCACCGGGAAAGCTACCGTAAATTTCACTTACAAGGACCAAAACGGGACTTTGATTGGCACACCACCGCAATGGACCGAGCCATGCGTGCGGGTATAGATGATGTGGGAATCGGTGTATTATACGGTTTGTATGATTTCCGCTATGAAACTGTAGCGATGCTGAAACATGCCGAGCACTTGGAAGAAACCTTTGGCTGTGGGCCTCATACAGTCTCGGTTCCAAGATTGCGCCCAGCTGAAAATGTGGACCTGAAACGATATCCATATCTGGTCAACGATGAGGATTTTATGAAAATTGTATCCGTTCTTCGACTGGCTGTTCCTTATGCTGGTATGATCCTGTCCACACGCGAGGAGCCAGAATATAGAGACCGTGTCATCGGCCTAGGCGTGTCACAGATTAGTGCAGGTTCAGCTACAGGCGTAGGGGCCTATGCAAAACAGGACACGGAAGACAAGCCCCAATTTGAGGTGGGAGACCATCGCTCACCATCAGAAATTATTAAAAGTTTGTGCCGTGGCGGATATATGCCGAGCTACTGTACAGCTTGCTATCGTGAGGGACGAACCGGAGATCGCTTCATGGAACTTGCTAAATCTGGACAAATTAACAATGTGTGCCAGCCTAATTCGCTGCTGACCTTCCAAGAATATCTACTGGATTATGGGGACGAGGAGGCACGTGAACTAGGAGCTGCTGCGCTGCGAGAGAATCTGGAGCGTATACCACGTGAATCGACGCGCCGTTTGACGCTTGACAGACTCGAACGATTGGAAGCTGGCGAGCGCGATTTGTATTTTTAGTAATTTATATTATGGGTAGTATTAATCACGTCATGAAATTCTCATTTTTTATTAATAGGAATTGAAAATAAAAAGCAGTCGCGTTGGAATCAGCGCGGCTGCTTTTGTATGTCAAGAGAAAAAGTATTAATGACGAGATTTTAAGAATAACTTTCGGCTTCAGCCGCTTGCTCCCATGCCAGCATGGCGGATGGAAAACATTCAATAGCACGGGGAAAGACACCCTGTACATAAGCGATGAAAACACCATAGTTCACAATCGGCACCCCGGCGGCTTTCGTTTCAGACATCCGGTGAAGCATTGTACGCCGATTGAGCATACAGGCACCGCAATGAATAACCAACGCATATTCACTCAAGTCGTCAGGGAAACTGGAGCCAGATGCATGCTCAATAATGAGGCGTTTGCCTATTGTTTGACGGAGCCAACGAGGGATTTTTACTCGACCAATATCGTCAGATTGGCATTGGTGAGTGCAGGCTTCGGCAATGAGCACACGGTCTCCATCCTTGAGGCGATCAATGGCTCTTGCTCCTCGCACTAGTTCGTCCAGATCGCCTTTGTGACGGGCGAACAGAATGGAGAAAGAGGTAAGAGGTACATCCTTGGGCGTATCGGCTGCGACTTTCATAAAGACCTGTGAATCGGTAATGACCAGACGAGGCTTGTTCCCCAGTCGCTCTAGCGTCAAGCGTAGTTCATGCTCTTTGGTCACTACAGCGATAGCATCGCTCTCTAGCGTATCACGGATCGTTTGCTGCTGCGGCAGAATCAATCGACCCTTTGGCGCAGCTTTATCGATGGGAACCACCAGCACGACCAGATCGCCAGGTGACAACAGGTCACCTACGATGCGGAAGCGATCTTCGTTTTGGGGGAGTGTATTCGTGATGGCTTTTTTCAGTTCTGTGTCCCCCCGGAGCAAAGAAACACTGAAAGGAATCAGTGTGAGATTCAATTCGGTCTCCAGTGTTGCAGCCATCGGATCTGATTCAGCAAGGGTGTCTATTTTATTAAGTACCCCAATGACAGGAATCTTTTTGGCGCGTAGCTTTTCAAGCAGTTCATGCTCGAATGGACCGACGCCAACAGTGGCGTCGATGACGAGCAGAGCCAAGTCTGTACTATTAACAATTTCTAGCGTCTTGTTGCGGCGCAGCTCCCCGATCTCACCCTCATCGTCCAGTCCGGCGGTATCCACCAGAACAATAGGACCCACAGGGAGTAGCTCCATCGGCTTGAAAACAGGGTCCGTAGTCGTTCCTCCTACAGGAGATACCACAGCGGCGGGCTGGCCGGTCAAAGTGTTCAGAATGCTGGATTTGCCTGCATTTCGGCGACCAAGCAGAACGATATGCGGTCGGTTGCTTCTCGGAGTATCATTCATTCCCATGGTGAGTTCCTTCTTCCTGCCCTGGAATTCCAGGCTTTGTAACGGTATAGGGATGGCACAATTGGTCAATCCGCGCACGGGTCAGTTGACCACGATCCTCTGCAATATCCTCAGGTGAGCGACCCTGTGCAATGGCTGCTGATGCAATGGAAGCAGCTTCATCATAGCCAAGCTCTGCGACCAGCGCGGAAGCCATCACAGCTGAGTTGCGCAGATTATCAGAGCAGCGTTCCTCATGTACGATCAGACCGCGAACACACCGTTCCTCGAATAGTTGAATAGCATTGCTGAGAATATGCAGTGATTCCAGCAACGACTCGGCAATCAACGGCAGGAACGCGTTCAGCTCCAGCTGTCCAGAGGCAGCAGCCATTGTTATAGCTGCATCATTGGCCATCACGCGCATTGCTGTCAATCCGGCCATTTCAGCCATCACCGGATTGACCTTGCCAGGCATAATAGAGGAACCAGCTTGAACCGGAGGTAACATATATTCACCGATACCACCGAAAGGACCAGAGGCCAGCAGACGAAAATCGCCAGATATTTTGAGCAAATTTACCGCAGCGGATTTGAGTAGACCCGATACCTCCACGAAGACATCCATATTTTGAATGGGGTCCATGGGGTGGTCGCTACGGCATAGCCCTAATCCAGTCTCATCTGCCAGCTTTTCGACCATTCGGTAGCTATAGGCGCGAGGCGCATTCATACCTGTGCCAATCGCTGTGCCTCCTATAGGGATTTCACGCAGCCTTTCTTCGGCTTTATAGAGGCGCCAACGGTCACGCGCTATAGCTTTTGCGTTGGCACCAAAGCCTTGCCCGGCCATCATAGGCAGGGCATCCATTAGCTGTGTGCGACCTAATTTGAGCAGGTCGGCATATTCTATTTCTTTTTGCTGGAAAGCAGCTTGTAACGAAGACATCGTGTCACATAAAGGGCGCAGCAGGCGTATTGCTGCAATTCGTAGCGCCGTAGGATAGACATCATTCGTAGATTGGCAGCAGTTGACATCATCCAGCGGATGTACAAGCTCATATTGTCCCGGCTGTCCCCCTAGATGTGCGACGGCCAAATTAGCAACGACCTCATTCACATTCATATGGGTACTGGTGCCTGCGCCGCCTTGTATGGCATCCACGGTAAACATATCTTGATGCCGTCCGGCGAGTAATTCGTCGCAAGCATTTACAATGGCAGATACCCGGCGGGCAGGTATTCGTTTTTGCTCACCATTGACTTGAGCAGCCATTTTTTTCACCAATATAAGAGCCTGGATCAGGTTTCTGTTCACAGGTCTGCCGCTGACTGCAAAATTGTTCATCGCGCGCGCGGTGTGAATACCATACAAGGCATCCACAGGAATGTCCATGTCTCCGAGTGCATCCCGTTCAGTACGCATAACTTTGACCAGCGGAGAAAACGGGTTCATGTCATAGACCTGTCGCCGGAATGCGTGTCATATGCAGCAGTTGACGTGCACTTGCAGCTCGTTTTTCCTCAACCCGGGCATGAACCAGATCTGGCTCGACCAGCTTGAGGGCTTGAGTTGGACATTTTCCAATACAGGCTGGTCCGCCGTCCACACCTTCGCACAAATCACATTTGCTGGCGATCATGCGTTCTTTGGGTTGCAAACGACCTGACACATTAGTGTACAGACCATCTTGCACGACAGGCTGACCGTCTTTATATTGAGGCACCATAGTAATCGCCCCATAAGGGCAGGCGATCATACAGGTTTTACAGCCAATGCAGCTTTCGCTGTTAATAAGAATGCAGCCGTCTGCGTTCGTAATGGAGCCGTTCGGGCAAGCATTAGCACATGGAGCATCCTCACAGTGACGACACTGGACAGGCGCGGTGACTCCAAAGGATTTGATCACCTTGAGGCGAGGGTGAAAATGAAACTCGTCATCTGGCGAGATAAAAGGGTTCTCCGGTGAATGTGCGATAACACAGGCGATTTCACAGGTGCGACAGCCGATACACTGATCGGGATCAGCTAAAACAAAGCGATTCATACTAACTCGACTCCTCTCTAACTAACGACAAATTATAACTTCTAATGATTTATCTCTATGTGTTGAACGTACTAATGAACGGGATAATCGTTATGTCCTTTGACGGACATATCACTGCTGCTGTGGCTCTGCCTGCCGGGTCCACGCTTTTGAAAGGTCGTGTGCAGGAGATGGTGTGATACATGACCTAGTGGCTCGCCTAGAAATTCATCGTACAGCTTGATAATAAAAGGATTCTCATGCGATTTGCGCACTTGAGATGCAGCATCATGTCCATAGATGGACGATTTGCGTGCACGATAAGCCTCGACTTTTTGTTTTTCCAACATGAGCTTGGGTTGCCCTCCTCCGCTGATACATCCAGCTGGACAGCCCATCACCTCAATAAAATGATAATCACATTCGCCAGCCTGCACACGATCCAGGAGCTGATAGGCATGTTGGAGTCCAGCGACGACCGCTACCTTGAGCTGCAAATCGCCGACCTGTACCTCTGCTACTCGAATGCCTTCCTCGCCACGGACAAAATCCAGCTGGAGCTTTGGCAGCTTTTCATTCGTCAGCAGCTCATAGCCTGTACGGATGGCAGCTTCCATAACTCCTCCAGTTACACCAAAAATAGTGCCAGCTCCTGAATATTGTCCTAACGGGGCATCGAATTCTTCATCAGGCAGGTTCATAAAATCAATGCCTTGTTGTTTGATCCAGTATGCAAGTTCACGTGTGGTCAGCACCTCATCTACATCACGATAACCGTCGGATTCCATTTCAGGACGATCGCACTCAAATTGTTTACAGGTACAAGGCATAATCGCAACGCTGTAAATATTCGCTGGTTCGACCTCATCCAGTTGTGCACCATAGGTCTTGACCAGTGCTCCCACCATTTGCATCGGTGATTTGCAACTAGATAGATGGTCTAGCAAATCGGGATATTCGATCTCGGCAAAACGGACCCAAGCTGGACAACAGGATGTAAACATCGGTAATGGTCCACCCTGGGTTACGCGGCGAATCAGCTCGGTGCCTTCTTCCATGATGGTTACGTCAGCTCCGAAATTCGTATCATATACTCGATCAAAGCCGAGGCGACGAAGGGCAGCGGCCATTTTGCCGGGCGTTAGTGTACCAAATGGCATGCCAAATTCCTCCGCGAGAGACACGCGAATGGCTGGGGCGCACTGAACGATCCGAAGCTGTCCTGGTTTCTTCATCATGTCTGCTACCTTATTTAGGCTATAGCTATAATAGGCAGCAAATAGTGGCTCGCCGATGTCGGCAGGCATATCGCGTTCACGTATACGTTCCTGACGTTGGGCGGCAGCTGCCTGCGGAGATGAATCTGCCCAATCTGAGGCGTATACGCTGCAGATTTGCACACATTGACCGCAAATAACACAGCGGTCTGCGTTCACAGTTTGAGGTTCTCCAGGCAGCCCCTCTATGGCATCTACCGGACAAACACCCGCACAGCGTCGGCATCCAGTGCAGAGCGTTGGGTCAATATGAATGACAGGGTCTGTAGAATCAGACGTCCTCATACAAGGAGGCGAAGAGATCTTGTCTGTTGTTGACATGGTTTTCTACCTTTCTGCGGCTGATTTTGACCTTACAGGCGTGGGAAAAAGACTTCCCGCCGAGGCTCTGGAGGCGAGTCGGATATGCCTTTGGCCAGCCGTAGCACATGATTTGGACAGGCCTCTACACAAGCAGGCTGTCCGTTCTCTGTTTCCGCGCACAGATCGCATTTGCTTGCCGCAGTGCGGGGAAGCGCGGTTCGATTTGCACGGTTAGTCAGACCGGACTGCGTGACAGCGCGCCCGGCTCGA